>CANPWK010000016.1 GCA_947584105.1 uncultured Bacilli bacterium | reverse complement strand
CGCTATCTTAGTTATTGCAGCAACTGATGGACCTATGGCTCAAACTCGTGAACATATCTTATTATCACGTCAAGTTGGAGTACCTCGTATGGTTGTATTCTTAAATAAATGTGATATGGTTGATGATGAAGAGTTACTTGATTTAGTTGAAATGGAAGTTAGAGAATTATTAAACGAATATGATTACGATGGTGATAATACACCAATTATTCGTGGTTCTGCTTTAAAAGCACTTGAAGGAGATCCAAAATGGACTGGAAAAATTATGGAATTAATGGATGCAGTTGATTCTTGGATTGAAACTCCTGCTAGAGATATAGAAAAACCATTCTTAATGCCAATTGAGGATGTATTTACTATTACTGGTCGTGGAACAGTTGTTACAGGACGTGTTGAAAGAGGTCAATTAAAACTTAATGATGAAGTTGAAATTGTTGGACTTAAAGAAACTAAGAAAACAGTTGTTACAGGAATTGAAATGTTCCGTAAACAATTAGATTATGCTGAATCAGGAGATAATGCTGGTGTATTATTACGTGGTATTGCTCGTGAAGAAGTTGAAAGAGGACAAGTTCTTGCTAAACCAGGAAGTGTTACTCCACATACTAAATTTAAAGCTCAAGTTTATGTATTAAGTAAAGAAGAAGGCGGACGTCATACTCCATTCTTCTCAAATTATCGTCCACAATTCTATTTTAGAACTACTGATGTTACAGGTGTTATTACTTTACCAGATGGTGTAGAAATGGTAATGCCTGGAGATAATGTTGAAATGACAGTTGAACTAATTGCACCAATTGCAATTGAAAATGGTACTAAATTCTCAATTCGTGAAGGTGGTAGAACAGTTGGTTCAGGTAATATTTCAGAAATTATTGAATAATAGTATTTAAAAAATTGCAAAGTAAAAGCTTTGTAATTTTTTATTTTAATAAAGTTTTAAGAAATATGTTAGATAGTATCAAAGATTTTTTTAAATAAAATATCTATAAGAAATTAATTGTAGCAAAAAATTAACAGATATAGTAAAATAGTATATTAAAAAAAGTAAGAATTAAAAAAAGAAACTAATCATTATTTTTAGTTTCTTTCTTTTTAAATAAAATACTAACAATACTTTTTTTATTATTTGGCTTTTCTTCGTTATTTTCCGTGTTTTCTTTTTTTCTTTTCTTTTTATGAATAGGTGATAATGTTTGATAAATAAAATATAAAAATTTATTAGTTTTAAGTTCAAAATCTCCAGCATATTCATATCCTGTTGCTCCAAAATTAAGTCTAAATTCATTTAATCCGGCATACATATTATCATTTCTTTTTAAATAATAACTAGCAATTCCGCCCATACTGAACCTTCTAAATTTTTCTAGGGAATATTTTTCAATTAATTTCCAAATAAGTAAATGTTTAGCATTAAATTGTTTATATTCAGGATCATATCCATCCATAAATAGGTAGGCAGTTTTTTGATGTTTTATAATAAGAGCACTAGCCAGAACAATACCTTCAGGTTTGTTTTTTAATAAATTGGTAGCATATACTAACTCATTTTTTATATTATTTAAAAGATTTTCTTCATATAATTTTTTATTTATAGCTTTATTGTTATCTTTACCGCGATTTTTAAAAACTAGGCTATTAGCTAGATTACATTTATCTAATTGTTTTTGATACATAATTTGAACACTTTGTAAATATAGTTTAGTATCAATTTTAGCATAATAACAATCAATTTTTTTATTCTTTTCAAAGTAATGATATGCATCTTGATAAAAACTGAAATCACGTGGATATTTTTCTTTTGCTTGATTATATAGATATTCTAAATCATTACTACTACCTTTATATATTTTTATACCTTGAAAGTTTGCCTTTTTAATTTTATTTTTAAAATTTTTACATATTGCTTGAAATAATTCATTTGTATTTTTATTTATATTTATAATAGATTCAAATCTTGGCTTTAATCCTTCAAAATAATTATTATAACCTAAATGATAATATTTCAGTTTAATTAAATTATTATAAATTTCATCATATTTTTCGTTGTCTGTGATATTTTTCATTTTAGGGTTATACGTACTTTTGGTAATAAGCGGGTTAATTTTAATTGCCATAATTCTTTTTTTACTTAATTCTTTTTTTAATAGATTTGTAAATGTTTGTAAAAGTTCAAAATTTTCATAGTCGATTATAAAACCTCTAGGCGCCTCGGCATATTTAAAACCATGCAATTTTTGGACTAAAATTAAAGAAGCCGCTAATATTTTACCATCTTCTTCTAACCCATAATAAATAGTATTGTAATTTTGCTTATTCATAGTGAGTGCATATTCTACACTTTGATACATTGAAGATATCTTACTATTTTTCAGAAACTGTTCAAACTGTTCAGTTCTCTAAGCTGCATAATACCACCTTCCATTAATATTATAGCACATTTATATAGTAAAATAAATTAAAATTATGATATAAAAGCTATTTAAATGTTTTATTTTACACATTTATTAATAATATTTAAATATAATCATAAAATTAAATGGTGATATTATGAAAGTGGGTATTCCTAGAGGCTTATTTTATTATTTAGATGGTGATATAATCGTAACATTTTTAAAAAGATTAAACATTGAAGTTGTAATTAGTCCAGAAACTAATCGTAATATTATAGAATCTGGAATAAAGTATGCACCAGATGAAATGTGTTTATCTGCAAAAAACTATATCGGGCATGTAGCATATTTACAAGATAAATGTGATTATTTATTAGTTTTAAGAATAGATAATTACCATACATATAATCAAACGTGTACTAACTTTTTAGCTATGTATGATATCATAAAAAATATTTTTTCGACGCCTATAATTGGTTATAATATAGATTTAAATGCTAAAAAAAATTTACAAACAGGGCTTTATACGATTGGTAAACAATTAAATAAAAAGAAAAAAGATATACGTAATGCATATTATTATGCAATTAATTTGCATAAAAAGAAAAGAAAATATTTAATTAATATAAATATGAAAAGATTAAATAGTAAAAACAAAAAAATTCTGATATTATCTCATAATTATAATATTTATGATAAAATGATAGGTAAACCCATTATTGATATGATTAATAATTTAGGGGTAGATATTATATATAGTGATTTATTTGATAGATCATTATGTTTAAAAATGAGTAAAAGTATATCCCAAGATTTATATTGGCATTATAGTAAAGAATTAGTAGGAGCGTTAGAAATAGCTAAGGATAAAATAGATGGCGTTTTGTTTTTATCAACTTTTCCTTGTGCTTTAGATAGTTTAGTTAATGAATTGTTAATTTTAAAAACTAATTTACCTCATTTAAATATAGTTATAGACGATTTATCTGCAACCAATGGATTAGAAACTAGAATTGAAAGTTTTATAGATATTATAAAAAATTTTAATTAATTTATGTAAATTTAAAAAAATATATACAAAAAAATTTTATTTATGATACAATGATATAGTAGGAGGATTTTATGAAATGTTTAGTATGTGGAAAAGAATTGCCAGAAACGGCTCAATTCTGTAATTCTTGTGGAACAAAAGTTCCCAAAAACGAATCTATTAACATACCTGAAAATAAGGTAGAACCATCTGTTGATATGAATGATAATAATAATTTAGATATAACATCTTCAATTAATCAAGCATTTGGCGGAGTAAGGTTAGATAATGATTCACATTTATTTGCAAGTGAAGAAAAAAATACTCAATCAAATGGAGAAATCGATAGATTAAATATTGAATCAGATTCTAATGTTAATCTAAATAATAATATTGAACCAAATTCTAATGCCGGTCTAAATAATAATGTTGAGCCAAATTCTAATGTTAATCTAAATAATAACATTGAACCAAATTCTAATGTTGGTCTAAATAATAATATTGAGCCAAATTCTAGTGTTAATCTAAATAATAATATTGAACCAAATTCTAATGTTGGTCTAAATAATAACATTGAACCGAATTCTAATAGTGGTTTTAATAATATTGGGCTAAATTCTGATAGTAGTTTAAATAATAATAAATTTATAGACAATAATGATTTAGGATTTAATAATTATGTGCAACCTAGCAATGTAAATCAAACAGTTGCTCAACCACAGATGAATAATAGCAATATCAATTCAAATAATATTAAACCAAAAAAGAAGAAAAAAAAGATATTACCTATTATTATAATTTTTATGTTATTAATAGCTGTAGCAGCAGTCTTAGCATGGTTTTTTCTATTTAGAAAACCTGATACCAAAAAAGTATTTGTAGAAACGTTTGAAAAAGCAACTAATAAATTATTATTAGGTAATAATTATAAAAAATATGATTCAATTAAAGTAGATTATTCTTTAAAAACTAATATATCTACAAACATGACACAATTGAATGATTTATTTAATATCACTAATAATATTGGTATTAGTGGTAATACAGCAATTGATTTTAAAAATAAATTAATTAGTGGAAATATTATGCTTGATTATGAAAATAAAAATGCAGTTAATGTAGATATTTATGGTAAAGAGAATAAAATATACTTATATTATCATAATCTTTTTGATAAATATCTATTTGCTGATGAAGATATAAGCTTTTTATTTCAAGAAAGTGATATAGATTATGATAATTTAAGTGATTCATTAAATAAAGCATTTAAATCTGCATTAAAAGATAAATATTTAAGTTCAAAAAAAGAAACAATTTCTGTTAATGGTAAATCTAAAAAGGTTAATAGTAATATTTTAACAATGAATGAAAATGATGCATTGACATTTATAAATGATTATAAAAAATCACTTGCAAATGATGATAAATTTATTGAATTGATAAGTAAATTAACCAAGACCGATTCATCTGAGATAAAATCAGGATTAAAGGCATCTATAGATAATTTAGAATCAGATAGTTCTAGTAGCACTAAATTTATATTTACAATTTATACATCTGGATTAAAAAATAATTTTGAAGGATTAAAGTTAGAAGTTAATGATGGAGATCAAAGTGGTGTGTTAACAATTATTCAAGATAGTAAAAATAACTATAAAGTTAGTTTACAAATAGGTCTTGTATCATATAGCTTTAATATCAAAATAAGTCAAAATAAAAATATTTATACAATTTCTTATAATGATGGTTCAAATAAAATTGAGTTAAATATTGGTTATAAAGAAACATATAATGCGAAGATAAATGTTCCAGATATTTCTAATAGTATTAATATTAATAATTTAACAGAAGCTGATTATAAAATGATTCGTGATAATTTATTAAAAAATAATACCTTTGTAAAATTAATAACAGATTTAGAGAAAATAGATCTTAGTACATTTGAGAATAATAAGAGTAAAGAAAATATAGATAATCCATATTCTTTACAATCGCAATATAATTATTAGAAAAAATAGAAATTAACTTAAAAAATCTATACGAAAAAAAGTAGTATAGATTTTTTATATATTAAAAATATAATTTTTTATAAAAGATGAATTAATTGAAATTTATAATAGTATTTTTGATGCCAATAAATTGTAAGTTATTATTTATAAGCAAGACAATTATTAAAATAATAGAAGTTTTTTGTACATTTTATCTATATTTATCATATATTAAAATGAGGAGTGATTATTATGGCATTGTATAAAGAGATAGTAACCAAAGCAATTGTAGGAAAAGGAAAAAAGTATTTTAAAGATAATTATAGTTTAGAAGTAGCCAATAATCCTACAACAATTTTAGGATGTTGGGTAATAAACCACAAGTTTAAGGGTTATAAAACAGGAGAAAAAATAGGAGTTAATGGTAGTTTTGATGTAAATATTTGGTATTCATATGATAAAGATTCTAAAACTATGGTCGCAACTAAGAAAGTAGAATATAGTGATTTATTTAATGTAAGAGTAAAAGAAACAGCTGATTTAAATGATGAAACTGATATCATTGTTAAACCTTTAAACCAACCTTCATGTTCTAAGGTAAATATAGATGGTAACAAAATTAATTTTGATATTGAAAAAGAATTAGGAATAGAAATTGTTGGTGAGACAAAAGTTAAAATTGCAGTTGAAGAAGATGAGGAACCATGGGATGATATAATTGATGAAGCAGATGATAATACTATGGAAGAAATAGATAAGAATGTTAATGAAGAGTATATCAAATAATATACTTTTTTTCTTGTAATTTTATTATAACTATGATACTATAATATTAGTGAAAATTGTAGAATTGAGGCACTTATGGAAAGTATTAATTTAATTGATTTTAAACAAATTTTATTAAATGATGATATAAAATATATAAGATTTGTAACGAAAAATCCTAATAGGCTTTATTTAATAGAAGATTACACTAATATTATATTAGAAGAATTAGCTGAACAATTAAATAAGCTAAATACAATAGATGATATAAGGAACTTTTTTATAAACAAAGATCCAAATGTTAATATTTTTGAATTTATACCTTTAAATGAGATTAAGCAGCATTTAGATGTAATTAGAAATTTGAATCAAACTGATAGAAAAAAAGTAACGGTTATATTACAGGAATCAAAAAAATTACAAATTAAATATATTAATTTCACTTATTTTTTTGTTGAAACAAAAGATGGTAAAATATATTATGCTGATTATAATTCGAAAAATGATGAAGCTTACTTAAAACAATTAAAAATAATTAAATTTGTATCACCTGCAGATTATAAGAAAATAGTTAAAGATATTAAAACTTATCAGGCATTTAAGTATCATGATAAAACAATTAAATATGAAGATATCAAACAATATATTGATAATCCTTTATTAAAAGTAGATAATGACTTAAAATATTTAATAGATAAAATTAGGCCAGATTTATTAAAGGATAATTTAAAAGATGAAATGGAAAGTGTTATTACTAATGTTTCTAAAAATGATTTAAATTTAAAACATGATGAAGAAGAAAAAGTAAAAGTAGATAATAATTTAAAAAAAGACTCGTCTCAATATTTAAATAAAGAAGATAATTTATTAAAAAAATCTCCCCAAAAAGAAAAAGGAAATTTTAAAAATTCATTTTTATTTTATTGTCTTATAGGTTTTTCTATTGGAGTGGTATTAGCTGCTATTACAATTGTAGTGGTAAGTTATATATAGTTTAAATAATTTCATAAAAATTACATATTTCTTTCAAGATAAATACATAAATAAAAGATATAATTTAATTGTTAGTTAAATTACTAACAACACTCCTTACTGGAAGCCGTTAAGGCTTTTTTTATTTATCATTTATTATTGACAAAATAGTTTATAAATTTATATAATTATAATAGAAGTAGGTGTGATGTGAAGAAATATCAAAAAAAATATATTATTATTTTATTATCTACAGTTTTAGTATTTTTAATAGGGTATAATATATATAAAGGTCAAATTAAAATAAGTTTCCTTCAAGGAAATTCTGTTATTCATAAATTATATTATTGCAATGATTCATCATATACTTTGACAGGTAATAGTTGTACTAAAAATATTATGTATCAAGCTATTTTATTAGGAGATGCTAATTTAGATAATATTATTGATATTGAAGATATAAATAATATAACTGAATATTTAGATAAAAATAAAGAATTAAACAGTAAGCAATTAGTTGCATCCGATACTAATTTAGATGGGATTGTAGATATGAATGATATTAGTATAATTCAAGAATATTTAAATCATCTAAATAATAATTTAGAAAATTTTGTTTGTGAGAAAGATTTTACTTTAAAAGATAAAATTTGTGAGAAAAAAATAACATTAGAAGCTAAAGAATTAAAATATGTAAATGGGGATATTAATCGAAATAGTAAAATTGATGCAAATGATTTAATTTTATTACAAAAGTATTTAAAAAATGATAATAATTTAACTGAAATCCAGATAAAGATTGCTGATTATAATGAAGATAATAAAGTTAATAATAAAGATTATAATCTAATCAAAAAGTTGGTTAAATCAGATAAAGGAAAGTTAAAGCTTATAAAAAAAGATATAGTAAAAATTAATGATAATATTTATTTAAAAATGAAAGAACCTAGTTTAAATGTTAATAATATTAATTACTATATTGACATTATTAGCAAAGAACAATATTTTTATAAATTTGTAAATATAGCTAATGAAATACCTATTGAATCTTCTGATTGTAAATTAATAAATAATAATATTAATTATCATTTTGTTGTAAACATTGTTGATGAGGTTAATTATGGTAAGATAATATTTTATAATGATATGGAATGTAAAAATCAAGTAGCAGAATATAATACTTTTAAATATAAAAAAACTACTGAAAAAACTGAAAAATAAAAATACAATTTGTTTGTATTTTTTTATGTTAAAGGATTTTCTATATCAACGATATCTTCTTTTTTGCTGTTAAATACAACGTATAAAGTGATAATAGCTGCAATAGATGTCAGTATGGATGAATTAATTTGCAATTTAAAGTTTTTCAAGTTATCTTTACGTAATTTTGCTAATTTTAATTCTTTATAATTGACATATAAAAAGGTAAGTGCAATTAAAAATATTAATGTTCTATTAAAAAGATTAAATCTATATGCATGTTTTTGATTTATAAAAGTTTTTTTATTTTGAATTTCTAATTTTTGATTGTAAGTTAAAAATAATGAAATATAAGCACTGATGATAGAAAAAGTTATAGCGATTATTTGAATGTTTGATGTTTTTACCGATTCTTTCTGCACTCTATCACCTATATAATTATATGAAAGTTATTTTTAATAAAGCAAAATTTATGATATAATGGAGAATAGAAAAAGGAGTAAATATGAAACAAGCAAACATTCGTAATTTTTCTATTATTGCTCATATAGATCATGGTAAAAGTACTTTAGCTGATCGTATTTTGGAATTTACGGGAGCTGTTAGTAAACGAGAGATTAAAGATCAAATGTTAGATAGTATGGATATTGAAAGAGAACGTGGTATTACTATTAAATTAAATGCCGTATCTCTTAATTATGAATATAATCATGAAAAATATACTTTAAATTTAATTGATACTCCAGGGCATGTTGATTTTTCATATGAAGTTTCAAGAAGTTTAGCTGCTTGTGAAGGAGCAATATTAGTAGTTGATGCTGCCCAGGGAATAGAAGCTCAAACCTTAGCTAATTTATTTTTAGCTCTTGATAACAATTTAACAATTATTCCAGTAATTAACAAAATAGATTTACCTAATGCCGATATTAATAAGGTAAAAAATGAGTTGATTAATAATCTTGGATTTTTAGAAGAAGAAATAATTTTATGTAGTGCGAAAAATGGAATTGGAATAAAAGAGTTAATTAAAAGCATTATTACTCGTATTCCAGCTCCTAAAAATAATTCTAATAAATTACAGGCTTTAATTTTTGATTCATATTTTGATGTATATAGAGGAATCGTTATTTTAATTAGAGTTATGAATGGAAAAATAAAAGTAGGAGATAAAATAAAAATGCTTGCCACTAATGCTATTTATGATGTAGTAAGTGTTGGAGTACATAATCCAAAAGAAGTCTTAAAGCAAGAATTAGTTAGTGGTGAAGTAGGGTTTATTACTGCCAGTATAAAAAGTATTAGTGATGTTAAAGTAGGGGATACAATTACTCTTTTAGGAGAAGATACGGAGCAACTACCTGGTTATAAGGCAATGAAACCAATGGTTTTTTGCGGATTATATCCAATAGAGTCAAGTCGTTTCCCACAACTTAGGGAAGCTTTGGAAAAATTAAAATTAAATGATGCCGCTTTAGAATTTGAACCAGAAACATCAGAGGCATTGGGATTTGGGTTTCGCTCTGGTTTTTTAGGATTATTACATATGGAAATCATCGAAGAAAGGATTGAAAGGGAATTTGGCATTGATTTAATAGCTACTAGTCCTAGCGTAATTTACAAAATTACTTTAACTGATGGTAGTGATGTATATATATCATCTCCATCACAGATGCCTGAAAGACAAAAAATAAAAGATATATATGAGCCATATATTAGAACAAATATATTTGTTCCAAGTGACTATATAGGAGCTATTATGAAATTATGTCAAGATAAAAGAGGTAATTATATATCTATGGAATATTTAGATACAACTAGAGTTAATATTCATTATGAAATTCCTTTATCAGAAATAGTTTATGATTTTTTTGATAGATTAAAGTCATCAACAAAAGGCTATGCTTCTTTTGATTATGAATTAGTTGGATATCAAAAGAGTAATTTAGTAAAAATGGATATTTTATTAAACGGAAGTATTGTAGATGCATTAAGTTTAATTGTTCATAAAGATTTTGCATATAAAAGGGGTAAAGCAATCGTTGAAAATTTAAAAAAATTAATTCCTCGTCATCAATTTGAAATTCCAATTCAGGCGGTCATTGGTACTAAAGCTATTGCAAGAGCAGATATTAAAGCTGTTCGAAAAAATGTATTAGCTAAATGTTATGGTGGCGATGTATCTAGAAAAAGAAAATTATTAGAACAACAAAAAGAAGGTAAAAAAAGAATGAAAATGGTAGGAAGTGTGGAAGTACCACAAGAAGCTTTTTTATCAGTTCTTAGTATGGAGGATGAATAATGGCAAAAACAATTGGTGATTCAGAAGAAAGAGATAAAAGAATTAAATTAATTGGAGATTATTATAGAAATCATGATACTTCAATTAGAAAAACAGCTAGTTTTTTTACAGAAAATTTTTTTGAAATAAGTACATACACTGTAAAAGATTATTTAGAGAGATATAAAGTTATGTATCCTAGTTATAAAAATATTATTGATGAAAAATTAAAAAATAATAAACCTAGTTCAATTGAAGATGAAAATGTAAAAAATAGAGTTATGGAAGTAACTAGATTATTTAAAAGTGGATTAATGGTTAAAGATATTGCCGATTATCTAGGACTTACTTCTGATATAGTATACAGGGATTTAGTTGAAAGATTGCCTAAGATTAATTTACAAGAAGCTAAAGAAGTATCCGAAATGATGAAGAAAAATAGATATAATAATTTAATAAATCAGAATATAGATAATAATGCGAGATTAAAAAAATGATCAAATCTGTTTATATTCATATTCCTTTTTGCGATGATATATGTTCTTATTGTGATTTTTGTAAAGTTTATTACAATTCTAAGATAGTAGATAATTATCTAGAAGTTTTAAAAAAAGAAATAGATAAATATTATAATGGTGAGGTTGTTAATACCATATATATTGGTGGTGGAACTCCCTCAGCACTAAATAGTTCACAATTAGAAAAATTATTTCATATATTAAAAAAAATAAAATGTAATTATGATGAATATACTATAGAGTGTAATATTGAAAGTATTACTTTAGATAAATTAATATTATTTAAAAAATATGGCATAAATAGAATAAGTATTGGAATTCAAACATTAAACGACAAATTATTAAAGTTTTTAAATCGAAAACATAATAAAAATGAAGTATTTGAAAAAATAAAAATGGTAAAAAAATATTTTAGGAATATTAATATTGATCTAATGTATGCTATTCCAAATCAAACCATAGATGATTTAAAACAAGATTTAGAATATATTTTATCTTTAGATGTAAGTCATATTTCAACATATTCATTAATATTAGAAAAACATACAAAGTTATATAATGAACGTATTAGATATATTGATGAGGATTTGGATTTTGCAATGTATAATTTAATTAATAAAAAGTTGCATCATTATAATCATTATGAAATTAGTAATTTTGCTAAAAAAGGTTATGAATCAAAACACAATTTAACATATTGGAATAATCAAGAATATTATGGTTTTGGGCTTGGTGCTAGTGGTTATATTAATAACATAAGATATGATAATACTAGAAATTTAACAAAATATTTAAAAGGATATTTTAGAAAAGAAGAGCATTTGGTTACATTTAATGAAAAAGTCGAAAATACATTTATATTAGGATTTAGGAAAATATCTGGCATATCAATTATACAATTTAATAGACAATATCATTTTGATTTATTAAATCTCGATATTATTAAGAAATTAATTTTAGAAAATAACTTAATTGTTGAAAATAATTATATAAAAATAAAGCCTGATAAATTGTATATAGAAAATGATATATTATGGCAATTTTTGGATATTGATTATAAAAGTTTAATGCTAAATTGTAAAAAAAAATAATGCATGATATAATTATAGAGTGGTGAAATATGAAAAATAAAATTAAACAAGTAACAAAATATTCTAAAATGTTATGTAATAAATTATTAAAATTTTTAAAAAAACTTTTACAAAAAATAATTTTATATTTAAAAACAAATCTAATAGTAGAAATTTTTTTAATTCTTAATGTTATTAATGGTATTATATTAAGAAATTTTACGGTTGGTAATATATTTGATTTGAAACCTATTTTAGCTGATTTGACATTTTGCTTAGTAGTTTCATCTTTTGCTTATTTTATTAAACCTAAAAAACAAGTTTGGTATTTGTTTATTTGGTCAATTATTTGTAGTACAATTTGTTTTATTAACTGTATATACTATAGTAATTATATTTCCTTTGCTTCATTTTCTATGTTATCTACAGCAACAGAACTTACTGGATATACTGATGCTGTATTTGAAAATATACTAGAGATGAAAGATTTTATCTTTTATCTTCAACCTTTTATTTTATTATTTTTTCATCTACAATTACGAAAAAAGAATTATTATGATGTAGTTTCAAAAAATGAAAAAGGTAAAACTCGTTTTTTTAATTCTTTAGCTTTAGCTTTAATTACACTAGGATGTTTTGTAACTCAACTAACATCTACTGATTTAAGTAGGTTAAATAAGCAATGGAATAGATCATCTGTTGTTATGGAATTCGGAATTTATGTATATCAATCTAACGATTTATTTAGTTGTATTAAAACAAAAGTAAATACAATGTTTGGCTATGATGAGGCAGCTAAAACATTTAGAGAATATTATTCTGCTAAAGAAAAAGCTAAAAATAATAAATATAGTAATATATTTGAAAATAAAAATGTTTTAGTAATTCATGCTGAATCATTCCAAGGTTTTACTATGAATTTAAAATTTAATGATCAAGTATTAACACCAAATATGAGTAAGTTAGCCAGTGAAGGAATTTATTTTTCAAACTTTTATTCTGAGGAAAGTACTGGTACTAGTAGTGATAGTGAATTTACATTTGCAACATCATTGTTACCAGCAGCTCATGGCACTGTATTTATGAACTACTTTAACCGTGATTATGTTACTATTCAAAAGTTATTACAGGATAAAGGATATTATACATTTAGTATGCATGGTAATAATGGTAGTGCATGGAATAGAGATGTTATGTATAAATTTATGGGGTATGATAAGTTTTATAGTAAAACAGATTATGAAATAGATGAAGAAATTGGCCTAGGATTAGCAGATAAATCATTCTTTAGACAATCAGTTGAGAAATTAGAGAAAATAGATAGTGAACATGATAAATGGTATGGTACCTTAATTATGTTAACTAATCATACTCCTTTTAGTGATATAAATGATCATAGTGATTATCTAGTGGATATTAAAGATGAAAATGGCAATATTGAACATTACTTAGAAAATACCAAGATGGGAAATTATTTAAAATCAGTTCATTATGCTGATGAAGCTATAGGTGATCTTATGAATATGCTAGATGAAAAGGGAATTTTAGATGATACTATTGTTGTAATCTACGGTGATCATGATGCTAAATTAAAAACTAGTGAATTTGAAAAATTATATGATAGCGATTATATTAACGAGGTTTCAATCGATAAAGATAAGATTATAGATAAAATTGATGATTATACTTATGAATTAAATAGAAAAGTTCCTTTTATCATTTGGTCAAAAGATAAAATTAACAGCAATTATTCAGGAAATTTTGATAAAGTAATGGGCATGATAGATGTATCACCAACTTTAGCCAATATGTTAGGCGTTTATAATCCATATGCTTTAGGTCATGATATATTTAGTGTTGATGAAAATGTTATTGTCTTTCCAAGTGGAAATTGGATGACCAATAAACTATATTATAATAGCTCTAAAAGAGCATATAGACAATTAACTCAAGATTCTTCAATT
>CANPWK010000015.1 GCA_947584105.1 uncultured Bacilli bacterium | reverse complement strand
GACCCCCTGCTTGTAAGGCAGGTGCTCTAACCAACTGAGCTAATCGCCCGAAAAACATTGGACGTTATTAACTATATCATGTTAAACGCTATTTGTCAATAGTATTTGAGCTATTTTTTTTAGTATTCTCAATTTTTTTTAAACTATTCTCTATCCAGATTGGCAAATTATAAGCTAATGTTTTAAAGCCTAAACTTGTTTCTTTAATTTTAGTTCTTCTAATATTATGCCCTCTTTTATAATTCATATTTTTAATACTTAATTTTAATTGCCCTAATGATTCATCAACATCTAGTATTTTAACATAAATAACATCTCCAAGTTTGACAAAATCATTAATATTACTAACAAATTTATCCGAAATTTCTGAGATATGAATAAGTCCACTGTAATAATCATCACATGAAACAAAAACACCATAATTTTCAATTCCTGTTACTGTTCCACGAATAATATTTCCCTTTCTAAATTTCGACACAATACCACCAGCTAAATTATAGCATATTTTTTTATTAAAAAAAAGGCTTTACAAATTAAATTTGCTATTATATAATAGCTCTTGGTGATGGCAATGAATAATACAGAAGAAAAAATTATTGAAATAATTAATCAATTAAAACCATATTTAATTAATGATGGTGGTAATGTTGAATTTGTAAAATATGAAGATGGCATTGTTTATGTCAAAATGATGGGTGCATGTGCAAATTGTCAGATGCTAGATTTAACCTTAAAAGAAGGTATTGAAGCTACGATAATGAACGAAATTAAAGAAGTTAAGGGAGTTATTGTAGTTTAAATTATTTTACTAACCACTCTATTTCTGGAATTTTATATTTAAAACTCATAATATGATAAATATTTTTGATAAATATTTCATAATCATTAGTTTTATCTGTAATAATAGATATTTTCTCTTCTTTAACTTTTTCTTGAATTATCAAATCATACAAATCAAAGTAGTATGATGGATATAGCATTCGTGCAAAAAAGAATATTGCTTCTTCATTAGTTAAGGCAATATTTTTTATATAAGAATTTACCTCATCTATTGGGTTATTAACAAAAAAGAATTGATATTTAAAATATTCACAAATATCTCTTACTTTAATATCTAAAATCATATTAATGGGGTTATAAAATTCTAATGAAGAATAGTTTTTTAGTATTCGATTATGACTAATATATAAACTAAACGGCTGATTTTTATAATTACTTATGATATTTATTGCATTTTCAGTTAAGCCATTATAATAACTAAAAGTTTTATATAATAATGGATATTTTCTTTTATATTGACTCATTTGATATTCATAATAATCAATTTTTTCACACCATAAATTATACCAATTACATTTATTATTTTGAACAAATATATTGTAATTAATAATATCTTTAAAACCTATTTTTTGAATTTTAATAAGTATTTTTAATAAAATATAATTATTATTATCAATATTAGTAATAATTTCATTATCTTTGTTAAGTATAATTTCATGGCAATAAATATTTTGCATTACTAAAAATTTATAAATATATGTAATTGAATCAATGGTTGAATTATGTAAAATAAAAAAATATTGTTCGTGATTGCTTGTTATTTTATAATTATCATTAACTTTTATAATATCATCCGTTGAGATATTATAAAAATATTTTAATGCATTTTTCATAATCCACCTCACAATATAAATAAAACTAATAGTTTTTTACTGCTATTAGTTTTCTTTTATTATAGAATCAATTTTTTCAATTTTTTCTTTCAATTTATTTATAGTTTGTTGTAATAATTCATTTTGCTTTAATTCTTGTTCATATTTTTCTTGATAATCCATTACCATATTGTTATTATTAACTATATTATTGTCATTTTCTTTAAATAATTCATTATACATACTAACATCTAATCTAAATGTACGATTATCTTTTACTTTTAAATTATTAAGCATAGATAAATCTAAATATCTAACAGCTTGTGGTCCCTTAGTTTGTTTTTCATTAATAATATTGATAATATCTTGTTGAATTAAATTATATTCATTATCATCAACTATTTTAGTACCAATTAAATATCCTGTAGGAGTAGGACCATTTTGTGTATTAATAACTTCTTGTAAAATTTTTAAAATATATAATATAATATGTCCTTCATTATCATTTTCTTCTTTTGTATATATAAAATAATAATTATCATGACTAATAAAATATATGCCACTAACAGTTATTTTACGACCATCGATATCCATAATTTCTATTTTTTTCATTTTATCACCCTTTTATTCTATCAACATTATAAATTATTTTGCAAAAATTTTCAAGATGTAATTAATAATAAACATCATTTAAATACAATCCACAAGCTGGCGCACATATTCCAGCCTTTGTTCTATCTTGCGAATTTAAAATGCTTATTACTTCTTCACTCTTGATTTTACCTTCTCCAACTTCAATTAATAAACCAACAATATTTCTTACCATATATCTTAAAAAACCAGTTCCTAATAATGTAATAGTTATCTTATTTATATCTCTTGGATCACGCTCTAAAGTGGCCTGAATGATATTTCTAACATAATCATCTTTATCTTCTGGTGATGTCTTAGTAAAAGCTTTGAAATTGTGTTCACCTTCAAAATATTTTAAAGCTCTTTCCATTTCTGGAATATCTAATCTTTTGTTATATTGATATATGTAATTTCTTTCAATAGGATTATAAATTCCTAAATTTATTTTATAAATATATTCTTTAGCTTTGACACTAAAGCGAGCATGAAAATCATTTTCAACAATAGTGGCCCCTCTTACATAAATATCCTCTGGAAGAAGACTATTTAAACTATACTTTAATTTATCAACATCTATTATAGTATCCATATCAAAATGTGCTTTTTGATTATAGGCATGAACTAATGCATCCGTTCTCCCAGAAGCAGTTACATTTACTTTTTCATTTTTATTAATTTTTTTTAAAGCGGCTTCTAATTCAGCTTGAATAGTTCTTTCTTTTACTTGTTTTTGATAGCCTTTGAAATTAGATCCATCATATGAAAATGTTATAAAATATCTCATAAAACTCCTCGATTCTTTTGCTCAACGTAAAAATAGATATCTTTTATTAAATCATTAATATTATCCCTATCTGGCAAATTAATATTAGTTTTTTCTTTTACTAAACTAGTAAATTTAATTATATTAGGTTTTAATACTTTATATTTTTCTAACTTTTTATTTTTAAATACATCATACTTATTGCCATGTAATACTATCTTAGATTTTGCCATAATATAAACATAATCAGATACACTATAAACAAAATCCATATCATTACTCATTATTATAATTGTTTTTTTATATTTGGATTTCATAATTTTTAATAATTTGGATAATAAATTTTTATTTTTATAGTCTAGAAAACAAGTAGGATCATCTAAAATAATAACTTTACTATTGAGTGCTAGTACACCAGAAAAAGCGATTAAAAATTTCTCTCCATTACTTAAAGACTTCAGCTTTCTTTTTAAATATTTAGATGGTAAGCCAACCATTGATAAAGAATCAACAATTCTTTTTTCTTTATCATTAAATCTAGTTGATTCTAGTAAATATAAAAGATATTCTTCTACTGTATTATGGAATATATAATTTTCAATATTCTGACTTACTATTCCTATTTTTTGACTAATATTATATGCCGAATTATTTGCAAAATTTACAATTTTCTTATCTACAATGATATTACCATGCATTGGTATTTTATGCATTGAAAGAAGTTGTAATAAAGAACTTTTTCCACTACCATTCGCACCGACTACTGTAGTAACTTTACTATTGAAAAAACAAATGTTTAAATTCTTTATATTATCATATACAATATTACTTAAAGTTATTTCCATAGTATATCCACCATCTTACTCATATCTATTTCTTGAAATTTTAATAAATTATAATATTTTAATTTATTAGAAAGCTCTATCATAAAAGGAAGCTGTAAATCATTAGCAATAAAATCTTTTTCATTATCAAACGCTTCTTTTGCTTTTTTATTGAATATAACTTTTTTATTAATTAAGACTATATAATCAGAAAGAAGAGTTTCATTTATATCGCTTGTAAAATTTATGATAGTTACCTTTTTCTTTTTTAATTTTATTAAATAATCCAAAACTTTATCTTTAATTATAGAATCTAATCTACAAAGAGCATTATCTATAACTAAAATATCTAAATCAAGTACTAAAATAGAGCAAATAACTACTAATTGTTTTTCTCCTTCACTAAGATAAAAAGGATCTTTATCTAGTATTGATTCTAGTCCAAATTTTTTTATTATATTTTTAGTTCTTATATTAATTTGTCTATTAGTAAACCCTTCATTTTCTAAAAAAAAGCTTAATTGTTTTCGCACTGTTTTAGCTACTATTTGATTATTTGGGTCTGTAACAATATATTTAATATTACCATTAATATTAATGCTTTTGCTATTGTTTATTATCTGATTAAATAAGGTCGTTTTCCCACTACCAACTGGTCCAATAATAGTAGTATATGAATTACTATTTATATCTAAGTTTAAATTTTTAAATAAAAATGTATTACCATATTTAAAATTTAAATTTTTGATTTCAATCTTTTTCATATTACCACCCTTGTAAATATTATAATATATAATCAAAATAATGTAAATAAATTAATTTATGAGTATCATTAATTACATAAATTTAATAATACTGGAAATAATAACCATAGGTGATTGTATGAAGATAAGTAAAAGTATTCAACAAAATTTAAATTATATAAAAGAATTAAACAACAATAGCTCAGATATTGTAACAAGAACAATTAAAAGAGGTGGAAAAAAAGTTGGCTATATATATTTAGAAAGTGTCAGTAGTGATGATAAAATAAGTAATTTTCTAAATAAAAGTATTGATTTTAATTTATCTTTTACTAATCTTTTTTCTAAATTAAAAAATGACATTTTCAATAGTCATATTGATACTTGTGATAATTATGAAGATATTTTTTATTATCTTTCTAGTGGATATACTGTACTATTTATAGAAAAATATGATAATGCAATCGTTATAGAAACAAAGTCAACATTAGATCGCGGGGTAGTAGCATCAACTAGTGAACCAATTATAAGAGGCCCCAAAGATAGTTTTACTGAAAATCATGCTATTAATATAGGATTAATTAGAAAAAGAATTAAAGATCCTAACCTCTTTTTCGAAGAGGTAAAAGTTGGAAGAAGAACCAAAACGAAAGTTGATGTTGTCTATATTGATGATATTGCTGATAAATCAAAAGCTAAAAATATCATTAATGAAATTAAAAAAATAGATATAGATGGAATATTAGATAGTGGATATATTAGAGAATTTTTAGAAAAAAAGTCTTCTTCAGTATTTCCTAAGGTCATTAGTACAGAAAGACCTGATGTTGTCTGCGCTTCCTTACTAGATGGTAAAATTGCCATTTTAGTTGAAAATACTCCATATGCAATTATAATGCCTGGTTTATTTATTGATTTTATTCATTCACCAGAAGATAATTATTATAAACCAGTAAATGCTACATTTAGTCGTTTTTTACGCCTTGTATGTTTTTTTTGTGCTATTATAACACCCGCTTTATATGTTGCTTTGATGACATTTAATCCTGAAATAATACCGGACCAATTACTAATATCGTTTGCTGTCCAAAGAGATGGCGTCCCTTTTCCTACCGCTATTGAAGTACTCATTTTTGTAATTATTTTTGAAATTCTAATGCAGGCAGATATTCATTCGCCTACCGTATCAGGATCCGCTATGAATATTGTTGGGGCCCTAATACTGGGTGATGCTGCTGTAAATGCAGGTATTGTTTCTCCAATTGTTATTATTATAATTGCTATCACTTCTATTAGTGAACTTGTATTTTATGATGTCGATATGATTAATGCTGTAAGACAATGGAGAATATTATTTATATTATCTTCTTTAATATTAGGTTTGATTGGTTTTGTTTCTATGTTGCTAATCTTTTTAAATAAATTGGCTAGTATTGAGTGTATAGGAGTACCTTATTTAACACCTGTTAGTCCAACATCAACTGTCGGATTAAAAAATTCATTACTACGATTAAAAAGATCAAAATTAACTAAAAGACAAAGTTATTTATCAAAAAATACTACAAGGATGGTGAAAAATGAAAAAAATAATATTTCTAGCTAGCCTCATATTATTATTAGGTGGCTGCTATGACTACAAAGAATTAAATGATTATGCAATTGCTACAGGGATGGCTATTGATTATGAAAATAATGAATATGAAGTTAGTATGCTAATTGCTAATTCACCTAAAAGTAGTGGGAGTGAATCAAGTAGTGAATTTCAAACAGTAGTATATTCAGGAAAAGGAAAAACTATTTATAAAGCTATTAAAGATATTGGATTAATATCTCCTAAAGAATTATATATAGGGCATTTATCAATAATTATTTTATCTGAAAGTGCTGCGAAAAATGGGCTTGTCAAATCGCTAGACTTTTTGCTTGAGGAACCAAAATCCAAAAAGAATTTCTATATTGCATTGGCTAAAGGAAATAAGGCTAAAGATGTTTTGTCAATAACAACCCCACTTACTGATTTTCCATCACAAACACTGGCAGATAATCTAAAGTCTACACATTATTTACAAGGAGCGGTAGTATCTGTTGATTTTAATACCTTGATGTACCAGTTAGTCAATCCTGGTATCAATCCGGTTTTAAACGGATTTAAAATATATGGTAATGAAAAAGCTGGTGCTAAATCAAGTAATATTGAGACAAATTTACCTAAAGCACATGTTCAACTATCAAATTTAGGCATATTTAAAGATGATAAATTTATTACTTGGGCTAACAAAAACGAAAGTCGCGGTATAAATATTATTAATGATAAAATTGCTGAATTATATATACAATTAGACTGCGATGGAGGATATATAGTTATTGATACCGAAAATTTTAAAACAAAAAGAACAATTAACAGTAAAGGAAATGTAACTATTAATTCAAGCTCAGCTGGTCTTATCAATGAAGTTACTTGTGATATTGATTTAACAAAGCAGTCAAATATTGATAAAATTGAAAAGCAAGCAGAAAACAAGGTTAAAAAATTTATAAAAGCAGGAATTAATTTAGCTAAACAAAATAAAACGGATTTGTTTGGTATTGGGTTAAAATATTATCAAGAATATCCGGAAAAGTATCAAGAAATAAAAAATTGGAATGAATATTTTCAACAAATTAAATTTAATATTAAAGTTAATATAGACTTAAATCATACTGGTTCAATACAACAAAGTCTACAAAGGAGGGTTAATGAAAAAGGTAACTAATTTAGAATTGGGTTCCATAACTTATTTTTTAATTCGAGCCTATTTTATAGGAATTACATTCAAAAATCTTTTAACATTATCAAAGCAAGACAGTTGGATTTGTGCACTTATGGGCATAATTATCGGAATATTGCCTCTTTTACTATTTTTCTATATTTTTAAATATGAACCTAATCTTAATTTAAATGAAAAAAATATTAAACTTTTTGGCAATATTTTTGGAAATATTATTAATATAATTTTAGCTCTATTTACATTTGGTTTAATTATTATGATAATGAGCAATTTAATTACTTTTATACATAGTGATTACTTAAGTACTACTCCTACATTATTAATATCTTTAATCTTTATAATTTCAATATTTTATTCATTAATACATGGAATCAACGCCATATGTAGATCTTGTTTAGTTTTATTTTATATTTCTATTATTCTAGTTTTATTAAGTAACATAGGATTACTAGCTCAAATTGATAGTAATAATTTTAAACCCATATTATTTAGTCAAACTAGTATAATTAAGGGTACATATTCATATCTTGCTTACAATGTATTACCTCTATATTTAATTAATATTATTCCAAAAAATATGATTAGGAATAACAATAAAACTTTTAAAACTATTATTATTTTCTATTTAATTGCTTCTATTACTTTAATATTAGTTATCACTAATGTTTTAGGCATTTTTGGAATTAACTTATCTTTGTTATACCAATATCCTGAATTTCAAATTTTAAAATATGTTTCATTAGTAGGACTATCAGCTAGAATTGACAGTATTTTATTTATGCAATGGATATTTGATTTACTAGTATTTATAATTGTAGGGTTATATTATGTGGTTAGTACCACACATATATTTATTAAAGAAAAAAAGAATATATGTCCATTAATATATTCTATTCTCTTACTTATATTTAGCGAATTAATTACTAATAATTTATTTATTCATATAATCTCTCTTAAAGTATTACCAAATGTTATTAACGCTACTGTGATAATTATCTTTTTACTTATTTATTTTAAAATTAAACACTCCAAGAAAATAAAGAACTAATATAGTAATAGCTACCACCAAAGAAATAATTATAATAATAATTATTTTTTTGGTATTAGATTTTTTTTCAAAAGCTTCATCAAAATCTTCTGCTTTAAAATCATAAGTATTGGTAAAAAAAGATTTATCTAATTCTTTAGTATCATCTGTTTTTACTTCTGATTCTTGTTGATTTAAAACTTTTTTTATGGATGATGTTTTACCTATCATTGTATCAGCTTTTAATTCATCTAAAAGTCCCACATCATCATCTAATTTGTTAAGTTTACTAGTATTACTAATAGTATTAATTAAAGCTTTTAGCTCTGCTTCACTATCTTTGTACTCTTTTTTATGAAGATTTAAACTATTTAATTCCTTGTATTCTAAATTTTTTAAATTACGATTTTTATCTTCCTCTTCATCTCTATTATCTTTAGCTTTATTTAATATATCCATAACATCATAGTTTTTATTTTCTGTTTTTTGTTCTGATTTTATTTTTTTAGGATTAATATCTAAAATATCATATGTAGATTCCTCTAATTTTTCTGTTGGTACATTAAATTTAATAGTACTGTTGGCCATAGCTTGACGTAATTTTTTTTCTCTTTTATAACTTTCTCGATTCCTAACTACATTATTTCTCTTAGTAATATCAATTTCATTAACATTAGCGATAGTATCAACTACATTAATATCATTAGTATCAATATTTTGAACTTTTTTATATAAATCCTTATTTTTTGTACTTCGTGCAACATGAGTTTTGTTTTGATAATATCTATCCATTCTACTAGCCATACCATCACCTTAATAATAATATATCATAAATGTAATATTTTTTAAAGAGAAATTTGTAAATTTATTTTTGATACTATTGACTTTTTTTATAAAAGTCAATTATAATTTATCTAGGAGGAGTTTATGAAAATAAAAGTAGATAATGATTTATGTATAGGTTGTGGTGCTTGTCAAGCAATATGCCCTGATGTTTTTGAATTTGACGATGAAGGTATGATGCAAGCAACAGATAATGATATAGATAACGAAAATAAAGACGATGTAATTGATGCTATTGAAGGATGTCCAGTAAGCGCTATTAAAGAAATTGATGATGAAGGTATGACGCAAGCAACAGATAATGATATAAATAAAGAAAATAAAGACGATGTAATTGATGATAAGTAAATAAAATAAAAATTTTTTATTAACCATATTTAAACAAAAAATCTTCTTATAATGATATCTCCCAAATAGGGAGGTCAAAACAGAAGATTTTTTATTATTAAAATTTTTATTTAACAATTATTTTTTAATTCACCATATAGCTTTTTCACTTCTTTAATAGATAATTGTCTATAATCACCAGATTTTAACCCATCTAATGTTAAAAATGATATTCTTTCTCTTTTTAATTTTAATACATTATATCCAATAGCTTTAAACATTTTTTTTACTTGATGATTACGTCCCTCATGTATTATTAATTCTACAACAGAATTATTACTTTTTTTGTTAATTTTTTTAATTTTAGCTTTACTTTTACTTGTTTTATATCCATCAATAATAATACCCCTCTGCAATTGTAATAACTTATCCTTGTCAATAATTCCTTCTAATTTAGCTATATAAACTTTTTCTACGTTATTTTTAGGATGGGTTAATAAATTAGCTAAATTTCCATCATTTGTTAATAATAATAAACCAGTAGTATCATAATCAAGTCTTCCTACAGGATATATTCTTCGTGTATCTTTAATTAAATCGATAACCGTTTTTCTATTCTTATCATCATTAGTACTAGTAATTACACCTCTTGGTTTATTTAAAAGATAATATACTTTTTCTTCACTTTTATTAATCAAATTGCCTTCTACTTCAATATAATCATTATTACTAACTTTAATTCCCATTTCATTTATTATATTACCATTAACTTTAACTAATCCTTTATTAATTAATTCTTCAGCTTTTCTTCTCGAACAATAACCACTATTAGCGATTACTTTTTGTATTCTTTCCACCTAAATCACCAAGATGATTATACTCTAAATTTATTACATTGTCAAAAGAGAATATTAGTGATAATTATACTGGCAATTATTCCTATTAAATCTGCACAAAGACCTGCCCATAAGGCATATCTTATCTTTTTTATACCAATGCTTCCAAAATATAATGTAATAACATATAAAGTAGTATCAGTAGAGCCTTGCATAACGGATGCTAATATTCCAATAAAGCTATCAGGGCCATGATGTTCATATATACTGTTTAATATTGCCAAAGAAGCACTTCCCGATATTGGTCTTATGGCGGCTAAGGGCAGAATCTCTAATGGAACATTAATTAATTTAAATACTGGATTAAACAAACTTAAAACAAAAGATAAAAAGCCACTATTTACTAAAATGTTAACTCCTAGTATCATCGCTAAAAATGTTGGAAATAAACTCATAATCATCCCAACAGATTCCTTAGAACCTTCTAAAAAAGTATCATATACATCGACTTTTTTTCTTGCACCATACATTATTATTATTAATACAATAGCTGGGATAATTAAATTTGAAATATATTTAATGATAATACCACCTTCTAAATATTTTATCCACAATTATCCCTCCTATTGTTGAACAAGTAGTACCTATTATACAAGCCAATAAAATACTAGTAGGATTAATACTTTTATACATCATTCGCAATGATATTATAGTAGTGGGGACTAAAGTAACACCACTTGTATTAATAATTAGAAATGTAATCATACTACGACTAGCAGTATTTTTTTTATCATTTAATTTTTGTAACGATGCCATTGCTTTTAACCCAAAAGGTGTAGCAGCACTACCTAATCCAAAAACATTTGCAATAATGTTACTAGCAATATAACTCAAAGATTCATGTCCTTTTGGTATTTCTGGAAATAATTTTGACAAAACCGGTGAAATAAATTTAGAAAACTTATCTAATAATTTTGCTTTTGAGGCAATATTCATAAGTCCCATCCACAAGGCTAATACTGGAAATATCTGAATAATCATATCTAAACTAACTTTAGCACTATCCATTATAGTATTATTTATTACTTCTATATTATTTGTAAAAATGGAATAACCAATCCCACAAACAATAAATATTGTCCAAATCTTATTTACCATAAAAACCACTTCTTGCTCTTATTAATAGTTTTTTCTTTTACATAAATTGGTTCTGAATAAATTTTTTTATCACCTAAAAATACAATGGCATTACCTACTTTACTTCTTAATTCAATTTTTTTCTTTTTGACTAATTCATACTTTATGGTTACTGATTGTTTTTCTTCCTTACCTATTAGATATTTAAAACTATTTTTTAAATATAAATTATAATTTTTATAATATTTTTCATCATATATATTTATTATTCCTTTGCTTAAAATTTCATAACTATTATAATTTTCAAAACCATATTCAAATAAATTGATATGATCATTAAAATCATTACCATCATTAAGTGTTACAACAACTAAATTAATATTGTTTTTGCTAGCTGTTGTTACTAAAGTTCTTTTGGCTTTTTTTGTATATCCCGTTTTCCCACCAGTTGTATATTTATACAATCTTAATAATTTATTTTTATTATTCCATAGATAATTATTTTTATTTGTATTCAATTTGTATTCTTTAGTTTTTACAATTTTTCGATATTCTGATAAATTCATAGCATAACTAGTTAAAATAGCCATATCATAAGCTGTTGAATAATTTCCATCTTCTTCATCTAATCCACTAGGATTATGAAATTCACTATTTTTCATGCCAATTTCTTTAGCTTTATGATTCATCATTTCTACAAAATTATCAACGCCATTACCAACATAATCGGCGATTGCTAAAGCTGCATCATTGCCACTTCTTAACATTAAACCATAAACTAAATCTCGTAAAGTGAGTTTTTCTCCAACTTTTATATATATACCAGATCCATATGCCTTGGAAATTATATTATTGATAGTTACTTCTTCATCAAGTTTACCCGACTCTATCGCAATTACTGCAGTCATTATTTTAGAAATACTTGCAACACTTCGTCTTTCATGAATATTTTTCGAATATAAAATCCGTTTACTATCTGTATCCATTAAAATTACTGATGTAGCACTAATATCTATAGCCTTAATACTAATAGGAAATAAAACAATTAATAATAAAATAATTTTTTTCATAACTCACCTAAAATATTTTATGAAAAAATATTTTTAATTATGAAATTAATTATAATATGAAATTAAAACTTTACTAATATTATCTGCTAACTTTTCTTGATAATTTGGCTGCCTTAATAGATAGCGATCATTACTATTTGATAAAAATCCAGCTTCAATTAAAATCCCAGGGATTTTTATTTTACGATTGAGCAGCATAGTTTTTATTTCTTTAACATCTCTTGTTGTATTTAAACTCTTTTTAAATTGCTCTTGAAACATATTTGCTAAAACTATATTTTTATTATTTACATCATCATAAAACACTTGTATCCCATGCCAAGTTGATGATGATACTGAATTAAGATGAATAGATATATACATATCAGCTGAAGATTCATTTATAATCTTAGCTCGATTATTTAAATCACTTTTCTTTCTCTGAGTAGAATTAATATTACTTAAATCATAATCGCCATCTCTAGTCATATAAACAACAGCTCCAAGACTAGTTAATTTTCTATTTAACCTCTTACAGATTTCTAAATTTATATCTTTTTCATAAATATTTTTATAAATAGAGCCAGGATCTAATCCTCCATGTCCGGGATCTAAATAAATAGTTATTCCCATTAAAGGAAATTGATTAGCTTTAATTTTACATATGCCAATAAGAAAAATTAATATATTAAGAAAAAGAAATATATATATCTTACTCATTTTATGCTCATATAAAGTCATAAAATCACCCAATAAAATATATGCTTTTATCAAAATTATTTGCTTTACATAATAAAATTTATAATATTTAAATAATTTTGAGCTCGAATAATAAGATTGATTTTATATAATATAGTTTAAATACTGGATGCTAATAATGTTATAAATACCTGATTGTAATTAAAATCATAATAGCAATAAAACAATTATAAAAAAAATATAGATTACATTTTTTATTTCTATATTTGATAAAAATTGTAATCTTATATTAAAATTAAATAACTTTTAAAATATATATTTATCTTCTATATCTAACTGAATCTATTATATCTGATGGATCATCATGTGTTAATTGTCCATATTGTTCTAACAATTCATCTTTACGATTATTGTAATCTTCAGTGTATGAAACTTGTTGGTCCTCCCACTGACTATAAATTAAATCTGCTATACCTTCTGCACTACCACATATAGCTATTGTTGCTGTTAATCCTAATAAAACTATAGCATTTTTTAAATTAAAAAATCTCCTACCGCCTTTAGTTACACAGACTTTTCCAACACCAGGAATATTTTTTTTATATTGAATTTTACTATTTTTTCTTTTTTCAGTTTTATTAGGTTTATTAGGTTTATTATTGATATTAGATAAGTCTCTCGGATAATTTATATCAGGTTTAGGATTAGGAGCAACTCGCATTATACTATCTTTTTTTGCACCATAACTATCCATAAGATTTCTTAAATCTCTATATTTATCAAGGCAAGGCTGAGAATTTGAAAACCTTATACAAAAATCACATTTATATCTTCTAGAATAAAAAACGTATTTTGTTTCTTTCAGATCATTTTCAATGTGCATAGAACTAACGTTAGAATTTTGAATAAAGTTCTGAAAATCATTAATTGTTTCAATTACTATTTTTTCGTCGTTAATTCTAGTTTCGAATCCAAGAAAATATGGAGTATTAATTGATATTTCTAGCATATAATCACCTCTATTATTTATAATGTACTATTTTTAATTAATAAAGTCAAGAAATTTTACATTAATATTTTTTCCTTTGTAGACTTTTTTGATAATAATTAAAAAATTTAAAATGAATATTTTAGTATAAATATAAAAACATTATAATTTTTGG
>CANPWK010000014.1 GCA_947584105.1 uncultured Bacilli bacterium | reverse complement strand
AGAATATAAAAAAATACAAATTAATTGTATAACTTGTATTTTCTCTTAATTTTTCCAACATTTACTTTACTTCACCTTCTATTTTTATTAGAAAATTGAGTTTAGTATTAATTTTCCGTAACTATATTATGTATTTTACTCAAAATCTTTAGTAAAAAATTTATCTAGTAAATCTCCATTGTTTAAAATAGGAACATTTTCCTTCTTTATTTAGAGATATTTGAAAAATACCATCAATATCTTGTTTTATATTTGTTTTTGTCATTGTTTTTGTCATTTGCCAATTAATAATACAAACGTTTTCATCAAAAGATATGATTTCATATTTATAATTGATATCTTTTTGATTTTCTTCTACTACATTCCATAAATTTACGATTTCTTCAAAGTTTTTACAAGGTTCATCAATTGGATTTTCATAATACTTAACATCTTTACTTAATATTTCTAATGTTCTTCTCCAATCTAATTGTTTCCATGATTCCATAAAATCTTTTGTCCAAATATCATATTTTTCTTTCATTTTTCTTCTCCTTTTTATATTTCTATTATTGTTATTTGCTAATACCTATTAGTTTGTATCATCTATATCAATTTGTAAGTGTGTTATATATAATAAATACAACCTTTAAATTCAAATTTTTAAAAACTCGAACTAACTAGTCCGAGTTTATTATCTATCTGGTGCTCATGGAGAGACTCGAACTCTCATGACCTCACGGCCGTAGCATTTTGAGTGCTATGCGTCTACCAATTTCGCCACATGAGCAAGCACATATTAATTATAACATACTTTTTAGTATTTATTGCATATTTTTTATAAAAAAACAAAAATTAGCATTCTTACCAATTTTTTAATTTTTACTGGATTGAAATTTATTAGTATTTTCTTAAATTATATTTTTATATTTTTTTAAATATGTAAATAATATTATGGACTTTACTTTAAAATGTCTAGTTATAATTTAATTATCATGATATCTAATATCAAAAATATTTTGTTCACTATTTATATTTTCTACTTTTTCAATAGGTGGTAGATCTTTAATACTACCTAATCCAAAATAATTTAAAAAGTTTGATGTTACACGATATAGTAATGGTCGACCAACTTCATCAGAACGTCCACAATCTTCAATTAAATTTTTAAGAATTAACTTTCTTATTACATACGAACTATTTACACCTCGTATTTTATCAATTTTAATTCTTGATATTGGTTGATTATAGGCAATAATTGACAATACTTCTAGAGCTGATTGTGATAAATTACTCTTTTGTTCATTGTGTACTAATTTTTCGTAATATTTATAATGCTCTTTTTTGGTTGTTAATTTAAAGCGCCCACCTAAAAACTCTAAACTAATACCTCTATCTTGTTTTTGATAATCATTATATAAATCTTTTAGAATCATTTTGCATTCATCTAGATTTATTTCTAAAATATCTTTTATTTGGTTTAAAGTTAATCCTTCATCTCCACTTATAAATAATAATCCTTCTAATGCCGATTTCATATTTTTACTCCTTTATTTTAATAATAATATCATTAAAATTGTTTTTTTGGTCAACTATTATTTCATGTTTTTTAATCATAGTTAAAATTGCTAAAAAAGTCACTACTATATTCTCTTTGCTTTTTATTTCAAATAATTCATCAAATAATAATTGTTTTTTATTATTCATTATATTTCTTATTTCATCACATCGCTGATTAATGGAATATTCTTTTGTAGCTATTTTAGTTTTTAATGGTTTCTCTAGCTCTTTTTTTTCTAGAAATTTTTGAAAAGCATTGACTAAATCATCTAAATTGATACCATAATCGATATTTTCATTATTTTTGAAATTTAATAATTCATAAGAATCACGGGTATATACTTCTTTTCTTTGCTCTTCTAATTGTTGAAATGTGTTAGTTAAATTTTTGTATTTCTCATATTCGATTAATTTTTCTATTAATTGATTTTTATCATCTTCTAATTCTTCTTCCTCTTCACTAGATTTATTAGGTAATAATGCTTTTGCTTTAATTTCTATTAATGTGGCAGCCATAATTAAATATTCACTAGTAACATCTAATTCATCTTTGACATTTTCAATATATTCTAAATATTGTTTAGTTATTTCTTCGATACTAATATCAAATATATTAATATCTTCCTTTTTTATTAAATGTAGTAGTAAATCAAGTGGACCTTCAAATTGCTTTAAACTAACTTTATATTCCATAAATCCTCCAGTAGTTTAATTATAATATTTTTAGAAAAAAATTTCAATTAAAAAGATTTTAATAAATAGACAATGCATTAAAAATATGATATATTATAAGAGTATATGATAGGAGAAATAATATGAAAAAGATGATAATTTCAATAGCTTTGGTGTTAACTATTATTAGTTGTAAACTAAGTATAGTTAAATCAGCAAATTTTCCAAATAAAATTACAAATATTGCTCATTCTTCTGATGCTTATTATGGAAATTCAGGTTTTGGTGTTACTAGAAAGTCAGGGACTATCGATAATAAGACAAGAGGTGTTTTTTGTACCGTTCTTTATAGAAGTGGAGTGCCCACATATGCTACATTAAAGACTAGTAATCAGTGGCCAAAACCTATTCAAGCAGGGGTTGCAACTATTATAAAAGACTATTGGCAAAAATATAGAAATGTTCATTCAAATGGAGTTAGACATTATAATACTACTTATGCAATAAATATATTTTTGCACAATCATTTAAGTCAGAATAAAGGTGAAAGGCCAAGTAATGTTTATTATTTATGGAATGCTGCTAGTCAAGCTTTAACAAATGCTGAAAATGTTTATAACAAAATTAGTAAACAAATGACTATTAAATTTAGTGCTAATAAATTAACATACAATAAACCCGGTGCAGATGATGATTATTATTATTCTAATTACGTAAGTGTTGGTGGTAATTATTATGATAGCTTAAATGTAGTTTCTTCGAATGTTAAGGTAAACAATGAAACTTATAAATGTTCTGATGACAACTGTAAAGTTGTTCAATCGTCAGATAAAAAGAAATATAGACTAAAAATAGACAAGAAGTGGATTGAAGGTCAATGTACTGGATCATGCGATGTAGAAACTTCTATAACTTTTCAAGCCAAAAGAACTTATTATATTGCAGCAGAATATTATGGTAATGGAGCTCAAGATGTAGTCCCAGATTATTTAGTAAAAACAACAGAAAATAGCGCTAAAAAGACAATATCCGGAACATTTAAAGTTAAGGATACAACGACAACTTGTGATGGACAATTAAATGAAATTTTAACTAATAATAAAGATAAAAAAGAGTTAGTAACATTATATGAAACATATGGAAAAAAATATGATCAAATTTTCAATTCAGCTAATCCTACTTGTAGTAGTTCAACACAAGAAAGTAGTATGAGTTGTGAAGGCTCTAGTTTATCTATAAATAAAGTTGAAAAATTAAATGAAACACAATATTTATATTGCACTTTGAATTATGATTTGGATTCCCAAATTTTTGATAATACAACAATTAACAAAGGGAACTTACTTTATCATAGTGATGATGGAACAGTGGCAACAGCTCATGTAACGTATTCTTGTAGTTCGGTTACGAATGATCCAATACTAGCTTCTTATACCTATACAATAGATATATCTTCTTTGATTCCTAATTTATCATTTAAAGTTTTAGATAAAAATATAAGCTTAAATAAAAGCATACAGCTGGAAAATAACGATTGTTCGATTTCAAATAATGATAAAATAAGTTGCACTCCTAAATTGGATAATGATAAAAATTATGGATTTGTAATTGCAGCACAAGTAAATTATTCATATAATGATACTAATAAATATAGTTTTAATAAAAAAAATTATCAATTTGAAGTAACTTCCGATTGCAAAGATAATTATTGTATTCCCTATGGATATGGCATAAGAACCATCGCAAAAACTGAAGACAAATCTGCAACTGATGTCACAACTAATGTTGCAACTGATCTCAAGACTGATGCCACAACTGATCTCGTGACTGATGTTAAATTAAACTGGAAGGACACATTATTTAGTGATGACAATAAGAATGTAGAATGTCCAGTGAAATTAGAAAAAAACAATTATAAAAAAGATATTTTATATCGTCCAATTGAAACTTCTAATCCTTTCCTAGATAAAAGTGGTAAAGAAAGATATACAGGTAGTAATTGGTGCCTTACTGATACTAAAGGTCAAAGTAATACCTTTGTTGAAAGAGACAAAAATGATTCCGACGATTTAACCAATAATAATTCATCTCAGACTTGTTATTATAAAGGTGATTTAAATCAGAATGGAATATGGGATTGGGATGATTATGATATAATGAGAAATTATTTAGCTAATAAAATTACACTTACATCTGAACAGATGGATTTAGTTGATATTAATCATGATAAAGAAAATGATAAATCAGATTTAACAGTTTTATCAAATCATATAAATAACTTGACAACCGCATATGGTGGTATATATCATTATGTTCTTAATCCAAATTCAGGTGATATAAATTTTGATGGAATGGTTGACTCAACTGATGTTATGTTAATTTCAAAAGCAATCAATAATGTTTGGTCACCTCAAGAATTTCAGATAAAACAGGGGGATGTTAATAAAACATGCACAATTAACATGCTCGATGGAATACAAATACAAAATACATCTGAAGAAAATGAAATAGATTTTGCTGAATCTCAAGAAGATAATAGTCAACAATACGAGATAGATGAAAATGACGATATTTATGATGATTCTAAGGATTCAAACAGTTTGCCATTTAATACTTGTTCTCCTAATAATAATACGGTTTTAACTTATATTAAATCACGTGCAAATTCTAATGGCGTAATAGAAAATACGAATGATAAAGTAGAACCATTATATAGTTTTACTTTAACTCCGGATGATATAAAAAACATTCGTGAATACAACAAAAAAAATGAATATGACGATTTCAATTTAACTTGTACAAACGGAAAAGAATGTATCAGCGATTTTGTATCAACTTACCTTGAAAATGGTCTTTGCAATCAAGATCGTACAAAATTTTGTAAAAGATAGTATGAAACATAATATTATTCATACTATCTTTTTTATTAAAATATTTGAAAATAAAAAACTTAATATATTGGATAAAATAAGTGATAAAAATTCTTGCCATGAAAAATGGTTCAGTGTAGTGAAGTTTAATTTCTCTAAAGGAAATGTATTAAAAATTTTAGCTCATTATTTAGGTATTTCAATAGAAAATATAATAGCTATCGGAAATTATAAAAATGATATTTCTATGTTTTTAAAATCTGGATTTAGTGTTGTAGTTTTTCTTGAAAAATTGTTGTAATTAAGATGTTTTTATATAAATTTATTTTTCTAAATGTTATTATGGAAAAAATTGAAAAAAATTAACGAAATTGAAAAAATTGGGCAAAAAAGTATTGACAAAGCAAAGAAATAAGAGTAAGATTTATCGTAATATTTTATCTTGGATGGGGGAGGAATATTATGAATAGATTGAACTTAAAAAAATCATTTATTAAATCTAATTCTAATGTGATATGCCTATATATATGCACTCCTTTATCTTGCTTAAATAAACCAGAATGAGAAAATGAGGTCATATTGACCAAAATTCTATTCTGGTTTTTTGTATAATTGGAGGTGTATTATGAATATAGTGCTTGATGATTTATTAAACAATGTTAAATCTTATAATCCTGATAGTTTAAACACGATAAAAAAAGCTTATGAATATGCAGAAAATATGCATAAAGGTCAAACAAGGCAAAGTGGTGAACCTTATATATCACATCCACTTAATGTAGCTTATATATTATCTGAGATGCATGCAGATCAAGACACTATATGTGCGGCACTCTTGCACGATACACTAGAAGATACAAGGGCAACTAAAGAAGAAATAGTAGATCTTTTTAACAAAGATGTGGCAAATCTAGTAGATGGAGTAACTAAAATAAGTAAAATGAATTTTTCATCTAAAACAGAGCAGAGTTTGGCAAACACAAGAAAAATTATATTAAGTATAACAGATGATGTTAGAATAATAATTATAAAACTTGCTGATAGACTTCACAATATGAGAACACTAGCATTTAAAAGTGAATTTAAACAAAAAGAAAATGCATTAGAAACATTAGATATATTCTCACCACTCGCATACCTAATAGGATCATATAGAATAAAAAGTGAACTTGAGGATTTATCACTTAGGTATCTATATCCTGATGAATATAAAAAATTAGAAAGTATGATGAATAAACTAAATGTAGATAGTAATGCTTGTTTAAATGAAGTATTATCTAATATAGAAGAAATACTTAATAATAATGAAATACCACATGAAATAAAAGTTAGAACTAAGAATATATATGGAATATATAAAAAAATACACGAAGGTTATAAGATTTCTGATATACACGATTTATTATCTCTTAAAATAATGGTAGATGAGATAAAGAATTGTTATATAACACTAGGATTAATACATTCTAAATACCATCCTGTAAATGATAAATTTAAAGATTATATATGTTCACCTAAAACTAATTTATATAGATCCCTTCATACTACAGTATTTGGTCCAAATGATAGATTAGTTCAAACGCAAATAAGAACATTTGATATGGATAAGATAGCATCCTTTGGACTTACTGCATATTGGGATATAAATAAAGGTCTTGCAAGAAGTAAAATGCAGGAAGACTTAAAAAATAAATTTCAGTTCTTTAAATCTTTATCTGAGATAAATATAATGTTTAAAGACAATGAAGAGTTTGTGAATCAAGTTAAAAATGAATTATTTAAGGATATTATATATGTATATATGTCAAGTGATGGTAATAAAAAAGGAGTACCAAAAGGATCTAACATAATAGATTTAGCATGTTACCTAGATATAGAAAAGATACTTGTGGGTGCTAAAGTAAATGATGAGATAGTACCACTTAATTATATTTTAAAAAATAATGATAGAGTAGTACCTATAGTGGATGATTTATCTTATGGATATAGAGATTCTTGGGTGGATATGGCTAATACAGGATATGCGAAAAGAAAAATAAAAGAATTTAATACAAATAAATAAATTTAAAGGAGTAAAAGTATGTTATTTAGATTAATTACAGTTAGAGAACATAAAAATATCGTTTTTTGTGATAGTTTTAATGAAAAATATGAAAAAATACAGGTAGCTATTCCGAAAGAAATTTTTACTAATTACAATCTTAAAGTTGGTAGTGTTATTTTTGCTAATTATAAAATAATTAAAAATAAATATGGTAAAGATTTATTCCAGATTGAAAATATACAAGAAGTTACTTCACATGAAAAAAATATTACTTATAAATCAATAAACATTAATTCTATGTCAATGGATCGGTCTAGTTTTATTAGTGCTTTAAATGGTGGAATTAATTTAAAGTATTGGGAAATAAAGCAAAGATTATTAGAAGAAATAAGAAAGTTCTTAATTAATAAAAATTTTATTGAAGTAAATACTTCAATTTTGATGGATAATCGTGGAACAAGTACAGTTAATCCAATGCAAGTAAATAGTAAATATAATAAAACTAAGTATTTAAAAATAACACATGAATTGGAATTAAAAAAATTGTGCTATCTAACTTTAAAATCATTATTTGAAATTGGATATGTAACAAGAGATGTATATTCAACGACTAAATCAGCAAATCAGTATTTATCATTTGAATTAGTTGCACCATCTCAAAATTCATTAAGTGCAGAAGAACTATATCTTTATGTTTATGAAATAGCAATTAAATTGGCAAAGATGTATAATATTACATATAATGATTTGTTCAATGAAATACAAACCATAGATGTATTAAAGTTATATTTAAATAATCATAAAGATTTTAATAAAATAGAATTTGTATCATTTTATAAAAGATTATTAGAAGAGGAAAAGAACATAATATTTTTAAATGCCCCGGTTGATACACCATTAGCTAAAGAGTCTGAATATGGAATTCCTCTAGAAACAAAATGGGCTATAGGAAAAAGAGGAATAGGACACGGTTATTATGATCAAGATGAGGTAAATATTATTGAAAATTCATTTAAAATTCAACAAGAAAAATTAAAAAATAAAGGTATAGATGCCACGATAGATAAAGATTATTTAACGGTTCTAGAATATGCCGGAATAAATACAAAAAGTTTAAATATCGGTGTTGATAGACTATTATATAAATTTCTAGATTTAGAACACGAAGAAAAAGCAATAAAAATATTAGGAATATAGGAGGATGGTTTGAAAATAAAATTTTTATAGCTATGTATGCTTTAAATGAAGAGAAAGGAATGGAAGATTATTATGAAAAAAGAAAAAATATTATTTTTATATCCACCAACAGTTTATGCTAATCATAGTATGTTTAAGCATTTTACATATTTTGGCGAAACAGTAGATGTTGTAAATAGATATTACAAAAATATATCTGTTTTAGATTGTGCAGTTGAACAAATTGAACAAAAGGTTATTTTTAATAAATTTAAAGAAAGTAAAATATTAATAATGGAAATTGAACCTTATAATATTGATGTGTCATTATCTTTAGGTAAATTATATAAGTCTTTTAATAAAAATGGAAAAATTATTGTATATGGTACTGCAATTACAATAATGCCGAATTATTTTAAAAAGCAAAAATTATTTGATTATATAATTAGTGATGGAAATTTTGCAATTAGCATATTAGGTATATTACATAATATATTTGGAACAGAATATCCATACGAAAATATATCAAAACATTATCAATTAATTGATGATGAATACGTTGTTACAGGTAATGACTTTCAATTACCTGTAAAAGATTGGGGGATCGGTTATAATAAATTATTACCATTGGATAAATATAAATATTATAATAATGGAATGTTTGAGTTAACTGTCCAAACAGGATGTCCCTTTAATTGCTCTTTTTGTTCAGAAAAAGTGTTATTTAATAAGTTTTGCGGCACAAAATATCGAGATGTTGAAGATATTATTAAAGTAATAAGAAATATAAGTTCTGATTTTAATGAAATATATTTTTCTGCTACAACTATGACGATTAATAGAAAATGGACTGAAAATTTATGCAATAGATTAATTGAGGAAAAAAATAAAATGCCTTGGAGAACAGTTACTAGAATTGATTGTGTTGATGAAGAATTGTTAATTTTGATGAAAAAAGCTGGATTAAAGAAAATTTGTTTTGGAGTTGAAACATTTGATGATAAATTATTAGAAGAAATAAATAAAAATCAAAATGTAAGTAATGTTATAAATGTATTGTCATTATGTAATAAATTAAATATTAAGGCTAAGGCATTATTAATGTTGGGAATTCCTGGACAAACATCAAAAAGTGTTTATGATACAGTAAAAATATTAAAAGAGTTAAATGTAGAATATAGATTTAAAGAATATTCACCTATACGTGAGGCGCATATTTTAGATTCAAAAAATTCTGATATTTCGGATATGATACCTATATTTAGTAGATATGAATATAGATCTAACAGCATACCTGGAATTAGTAGCGAGGGGTATATGGAATTACTTTTTCCAACGGGATATGTGAGGTAGAAAAATATGATAGAACATTTAAAAAGCGGATTATCTATATCAACACACTTTGGATGTGGTTTAAAATGCTCATATTGTATTTTGTCAACAATGAATGGATTTAATAACGGACCAGTTTTAGAAATCGAACCGAAAGATTTAATATATCAATTATTGAATGAATGTGATTTTTATTGTAAAAATGAAACACCGATTATGATAAATAATAGAACAGATCCATTTTTACCATCGGTTGAGCCATATACATTAGAAATTTTAGATTTATTGATTGAAAATAATATTTCTTCTCCAATTATAATAATTTCAAAATTTCCACCACCAACAAGTTTGAAAAAATATTTTCAATTTTTGGATATTTGTTATTTTTATTCTTACTCGGGGATTGAAACAGACTTTAATTTTTCAAAATTAAAAATTGATTTAGAAAAAATCAAATATGTTGTACCAAAAAACTCAAGATTTCATTATTTTAGACCTATAATTCCTGGATTAAATGATGATTTTGAATATATGAAAGAAATATTATTAAAGTTTCGTGAAAACGAATTTACATCGTCAGTAATTGCTGGTTTTAGAATAACTAATTTAAATAAACATTTAATAAAGGATGATACAATTAATGTAAATAAGTTGAATTATAGTCATAAATTGGTAAATAATAACATCTATGAAATTAATAAGTTTCTGATTAATGATAGTTATTGTATATTTAGACATACAAGTTGCGCGATTGCTAATCATCTTAAAAAATTCAATAAATTAAATTATTTTTCAAAATCTGGTCATTGTTTCTTATCCTGTCCTAATTATAAAAATTGTTTTATGAAGCAAATAGATTTAAAAAGAATATTAGAACAACTTGAAAAAAATTTTGATGTTAAATACAAATTTAAAATAACTGATAATAAAATTGAAATTATTTCTCCTTGTACTCAGGAATTAACAGCATATATAAAAAATGCTTATGGTTGTAATATTATCGCTGATAGGGTTGGATTATCAAAATCAGAAGAGGTGATATTGAATGAAAAATAAAATTATTATTGGTTGTGATTTACATAATACATTATTATTAAGTAATGATGCTTGGATTAGTGCATTTTTAAAGTTGAATCCAACAATAGATAGAAATAGTCTTTCAAGAGAAATATATAATAAAAAATCTAGAAAAGAACTTGCAAACTTATATAAAATAAATTATGATGACTTATTAAGTGTATATTACAGTTTATGCTCTATAAATGAAAAATTAGTATTATTTATAAAAAGTTTACAAGAAAATAATTTTAAAATTTTATTGATTTCATCTTCAAATAATAAAAAAGTTAATAATGATTTAAAAAATATATCAAAATATATTTTATTTGATGAAATTTATACAAGAGAAAATTTTAAAAAAGGTAATGCCAGTGATTGGGATAAATTATTAGAAAAACATAAAGCGGATTTTATGATTTATATTGGAAATGATTATGATGAAGATATAATAAATAACGATAAAGTAATATCAATTTTATCTGGACATTTTTTGCTCGAATTAAAAAATATTGGAATTTTAAATGAAAGAGGAAAGTAAATATGGACATTTATTTAGAAAATGAGGATGTTGGGAAATACCTAAGTAATCAATTTGATGTTATAAATAAAATGGTTGAAAATTTAGATGTTAATTGGCCTCATTATTATGTTGTAAAAAAACTTTTAGAAGAGGCTCAGATTGAAATTAACGGGTTTGATAAAATTTCCTATGAGCAAAGTGAAGAATTAAAACATGAAAGAAAAATAGAAAAATATAATAATTGGGTGGAAGTTTACAGACTTACAAATTATCATTTTTCAAGATATACTTCTAATAATATATCTTACAGTGAAGGCTTATTTTCAACATTATTAGCATTAAATAATATGTATATACATGATAAAAATATTTCTGATGTAGGTATAATCGGATGTGGACCTGGGAGAAGTGTTTTAGATTTTTCATTGGCTTATCCAAATGCTACAATATATGGTTTAGATTATTCACTGTTATCTCTAGTTTTAGCTAAAAAAATAGTTAGTTCTAATGAAGAAAAAATTGAAATTATAAAAAGAAATGATGAAGTTGTAATTGATGAAATTAATGGTTTTAATAGGAAAAATTGTAAATGGGGAATGTTTGATTTAACAAAATCAAAATTAAAAAATAAATTCGACATAGTTGTTTGTTCAAATGTTATTAATTTAATGCCAAATCATAAAGAAACATTACAAAAAATTTATAATATGTTAAGGCCTAATGGTTATATAATATATGCAGATTTAACTGGTTGGAGGTTGGACAGAAAATTAGAACAGCAATTATTATGCAGTAAAAAGGCTATAAAAGAAAATTTTGAAAGTTTTAATTTTAAAACAATTGAATGTTTTGATGGTGGACCATATATTGAAAAAGATAATCAAGATAATTTTGCTTTTTATAAACAAACTTATTATATTGGAAAGAAAAAGGAAAGATAAATATGAAAAATATAATATTATTAAGTGGACCAGATAAAACAAAATATTTTAATGAGGAAATTGAAAGAATAATCAATGAAAAAGCAAATAATCCTATTAATATGGTGGTTATTCCAGCAGATTCTAGCAATTATGCTAAAAATGATAAACAATTTAATGGTAATGGAAGTGTAGTAGGAGTTTTAAAAACTTTTAAAAAAATATTTCCTGATTTAAATATTCTTTTATTGGATAACAGAGTTAATTCAGAAGATGGTATAAACAGTTTAAAAAATGCAGATATTATATATCTTCTTGGTGGGAATCCCTTTATTCAATTAGAATACTTGCGAAAAAACAAATTTGATGATATAATACGAAATACTCCTGCATTAGTTATTGGTGTAAGTGCTGGATCAATGAATTTAGCAACTGATTCATATTATTCTAAAGATGAAGATTATCCAGAAAGTATAATTTATAAAGGATTGGGAATTACAGATATAACTATTGATCCACATTTTGATATAAATAATGAAGAACAAGTAAATGAAATAAGAAAAAATTCAAAAACCATTAGAATAATTGGATTGCCAAATGATTCTGCAATAGTTATTTCAAATAATAATATTGAATATATAGGGGATGTATATATTTTTGAAAATGGAAATTTAAATAGTTAATAAAATATTGAATGGGGGAAATTAGAATGAATTGGGCTTTAGAAGAAGCAAAAAAATTAATAGAAAGGTATCCTGATAAAGAAGAGTTTGTGATAGCATCAGGAGTTAGTCCGTCAGGATTTATACACATAGGAAATTTTCGAGAAATTGTTACTACCTTCTTTGTTGGAAAAGAACTTAAAAATTTAGGTAAGAAAGTAAAGTTTATTTTATCATTTGATGACTTTGATAGATTTAGAAAAGTACCTAATGGTATGCCAAAAAGTTATAGTCAATATATAGGAATGCCATATACAAGTATACCTAGTCCATTTAATGAAGATAAAACGTATGCACAAGAAATGGAAGAAAGATTTATTGAGGAATTAAATAGATTAGGAATATATCCAGAGACTATATCACAAACCAAACAATATAAAATTGGAAGATATGATGAAAAAATTAAACTTGCTATGGAAAAAAGAAAAGATATTTTTGACATAATGTCTAAATACAAGACACAGGAATTTACAGAAGAAGATAGAAATAAATACTATCCAATAAGTTTGTATTGTGAATTTTGTGGTAAAGATTCTACTATAATTTTAGGATATAATGAATCAACAGGTGATGTAGAATATAAGTGTTCATGTGGTTATCACAATATTCAAAATATAAATAATAGTGGAAATATAAAATTACAATGGAAAGTTGATTGGCCAATGAGATGGCAACAGGAAGGTGTTATATTTGAACCGGGTGGTAGAGATCATTCGGCAGAAAATGGAAGCTTTATTGTATCAAAAGAAATTGCAAAGAAAATTTTTAATTATGATGCACCATCTTATGTTGCATATGATTTTATCGGAATAAAAGGCGGAAATGGGAAAATGGCATCTTCAACAGGAAATGTATTAACATTGACTGATTTATTGAGTGTATATGATAAAAACTTAATCTTATGGTTTTATGCAAAAAACAAACCTAATCATCAGTTTAATATAGCGCTTGATGATGATGTGTTGCGTGCCTATGCTGAATATGATAGAATGGTAAAAGCATATTTTGAGGGAAAATTAGATGATAAAAATGCAAGTATTCTATCATTAACTGATGTAAATGCTAGTTATTTAAACAACCCAAATTTTGGATATATTGCAAATTTTCTTCCTATGGTAAGTTATAATGAAGATGCACTTGCTAAATTATTAAGTAAAGAAAATATAGATTGTGGTACAATATATTTTAAAAATAGACTATTAAAGGCAAAATGTTGGTTAAAAAAATATAATAATAGTAAAATAAATGTGTTAGAAGAGTTTAATCAAAAATTTTACGATACTCTAACAGATGAAGAAAAAGAATGGTTAAAAATGACATTATCTGTTTTAAAAAACGAATATGAATCTACACAAGATTTACAAACTGATTTGTATGCTATAGTAAAGACAGTTAATGATGATCCTAAAGAATTAAAGGCTAGACAAAAAAGATATTTTCAAATAATTTATAATTTAATTTTAGGACAAAATAGTGGACCAAAAATGGGATTGTTATTGTCAGCTATGGATTATGAATTAATAGCATCTAAATTACAAAATGAAAAAGTAAAAAAATTAATAAAAAACTATTAGTGTAATAATGATATCGGTATAAAAGATACAAGTAGATTTAATTATTTAAATGATATTTCATTATTTGTTCATTATACTAATTATAAATCTAAATGTTCTTTAGAAGAAAATAAAAATTTAATGAAAAAGTATACTGATTTCATTATTAATTATACTAAAGAAAATGAAAAAGTAATCGCATTTCCTGAAGAAGATACTATATTCTTTGATGGTAAAAATATAAAAGTAATAGGTGATAAATTTTAATTTGGTTGAATGAAAAGTTAAATTTCAGAAAATAGGAACAAGTAGAATTTGTAAGACTAAATTGGTAGAAATAGTAAAAAAACTACCAATTTTTTAATAAATATGTTAGTATATTACTGAAATTTAAAGTTTCAAAGCACGAAAAAGAGTGTACACTCGACTTTTGTGCACGACTAAATTTCA
>CANPWK010000013.1 GCA_947584105.1 uncultured Bacilli bacterium | reverse complement strand
ATACCATTAGGAGTTGATATATTATTAGATGTCAAATATATTTTATTATTCTCATAATTATACTTCATTTCATTTAATTCTTCATTAGAAAGATTAAATAATTTAAGTTTTAAATATGTCTTTAAGCTTTCTGTTTTTAAATCACTTATTTGTAATTTTTCTTGATTATTTATAATATATTTTGCCTTATCATTATTACTTAATGACTTATAATCATTATAATAAATACCCAGTTTATTTTCTGTTATGGATGCTAAAACTTCATTAGTATCATTTATAGCAGTTATTTGATTATTGTAATTTTTAACATTATCACGAATAATGTTAGCTTGTTTAGTTATATAATTCTCTAAAGACTTTTTAGAATCAATTGTTCCTAAATATTCCCCATCCAAATAAACTTGATAATAATAATTTGGTTTTTTTGATTTTTGATTACTAAATCCTAATACAAATATTAATAATACTATTAAGATAAAACTAAAATATATACTTACTTTTTTCATACTTCACCCATACTTTCAAAATTGGCAACATTAGCAAATGTACTAGTTGCTCTTTGAAATATTAATGGAATATCTTTAAGAGGACCATTACGATGCTTCCTAATAACAAACTCCATTAAACTATTTTCTTTTTCACGTTCTTCATCTGAGCAATGTAAAAATGCTACAATATCTGCATCCTGTTCAATAGCACCAGATTCTCTTAAATCACTAAGCATTGGCTTTTTATCAGTACGCTGCTCAATACTACGTGATAACTGAGATAAAGCAATAACGGGAACATCTAATTCCATTGCCATTGTCTTAAGAGCTCTTGAAATATCAGATACTTCTTGCTGACGATTTGCACCATTTTTACCATTTCCTTGAATTAAAGTTAAATAATCTATAACAACTATATCTAAGCCACTTGGAGATGTTTTTAAACGTCGACATTTAGCTCTGATTTCATTGACTGTTATACCTGCTGTATCATCAATAAATATTTTAGTTTCTGAAAGTCTACTCATAGCCTCATTGACCCTTTTCCAATCACTATGCTCTAAAGCACCTGTTTTTAATTTTGATGCTTCTACTTGGCCTACTGAAGAAATCATTCTCATTGCTAACTGTTCAGCTCCCATTTCCATATTAAATAATGCTACAGATTTTTTTGAATTTATTGCAATTGATGTAACCATATTCAAAGCAATAGCCGTTTTACCCATACCAGGACGTGCAGCAATAATTATCAACTCATGAGGATGAAAACCTGATGTTATCTTATCAAGTTCATAATAACCAGAAGGTATGCCTGTAATATTTCCTTTATTTGTGGCTAACTTCTCTAAATCTGATTGTGCCTTATTTAATACATCTTGAATAGGTTTAAATTCTGTTGCTCGCATGTTTTTTGATACATCAAAAATCTTTTTTTCAGCCTGTTCAATAACTTCATTTATATCATTTGATGTATTATAACTATCCGTAATTATACTAGTAGCTTCATCAATTAATTTTCTTAATATATATTTTTCTTCTATTATCTTTATATACTCATCAATATTAGCTGCTGTTGGAACTGTTTCAATAATCTCAGTTAAATATTCTATACCACCTATTTGTTTTAAAAATTTTTGATTGTTTAACTCATCAGTTACAGTAGTTAAATCAATTGGTTTTCCTTTATTATCTAACTGTTTTATACACGCAAATATTTTTTTATGACTATCTAAATAAAAATAATCTTCATCTAAATTTTCCAAACATTTTTGTAAAGCTTTCTTAGTTAAAAACATAGAGCCTAATGCAGATTGTTCAGCATCAATATTATGTGGTATTTCTCTATTCATACAACACCTACTTTACTAATTGAATTTTTATACTAGCTATAACTTTTTTATTAAGAATAATTGATACATTATGAAATCCTAAACTAGTTAAAGGATCAATAATTTTTATTTTTTTCTTATCTATATCATAGCCTTTATTTTTTAAACACTCCTCAATTTGCTTCGGACTAATACTTCCAAATACTTTATCGTCTTTACCTACTTTCACCTTAAAAATAAAAGTATCTTTTTCTATTCTTTTTTTAATCTCTTCACATCTAATTATTTCTAATTCTTGCTCTTGATGTTTTTTTTCTTGTTCTCTATTTAATTTATTTAAATTATTAGAATTAGCTAACACTGCCTTATTATCACTAATTAAAAAATTACCATATCCATCTTTCACATTTAATACTTGCCCTTTTTTACCCTGTTTCTTAATATCTTCCGTCAATATTATTTTCATTTTACTCACCTCGTATTTTTTTCAATAATATTTATAATTTCGTCAATGGTTTGATTAGTAGATGTCGCTGCATTAGTTTTATTTCCTCCACCATTTAATTTTTTAATAACGCTTAAAACATCTTTATTATTTAATGATCTTGCTGATACACCAGTTTTTCCAGTTTCCAATTTAGCAATTGTAAAAGATTGTTCAACATCTTCAAATGTAAGCAATTCATCAGAAACTTCTGCTAAAGTCTCTGAGGCAGATATTTCTGGTAAAATGCATATAGCTACATTATTGTTTATTATATAACTATTTTTTATATAATCAGCTCTTTTAATAAATTCATCTTTAGACTCTTTTAATAATTCCCTTTTTGTATTTATATCTGCACCCATTTCCATTAAAATTGAAGCAGCTTTATAAGTTCTAGATGTAGTCTTTAAATTGTAATTGTTAGTATCAATTTCTAAACCAGCTAACATTATAGTTGCCAAATTAGAATTTATTTTTATTTCACAATAATCTAAATAATATGTCATAAGTTCTATCATACTTGACAAATTACTATTAATATAAGTCAATTTAGTATTATTAATATATTTAGGATCTTTAATATGATGATCAAGTATAATAATATCATTTATACTATTCATTATATTAGGATACTCTAATCTGTTTTTTTGATGAACATCAAGTATAACAAGTAACATTTTAGAAAAATCTACATTGCTTTTAGAATTGATATAATTGACACTATCAACTTTACACATTGCTTTATTCATAAGATTACTATATTCGCTACAATCATGTTCTAAAAAGATATAACATTGTTTATTTATTGATTTCAGTCTTTGATATAAAGCTAAAGAGGCCCCAAAAGAATCTAAATCCGGATTGACATGACCCATTATTATAAAACTGTCATACCTTGAAAAAATTACATCCAATTTATTAAATAAGTCAGTCATTTTTATCACCTACTTAATATTATACAATAAAAAGAAAAAGAAAAAAAGTTTTTATTGTTGATTATTTTTTTCTTTTAATTTCATTGCAATTAATTTTATTTTATTAAATCTATGATGTAGGCCAGATTTTGTTATTTTACTTTGTGTTTCTAAAGACATTATATTACTTAATTCACTCAATGACACTTCTGGATAATTTAAACGATAATTACAAACATCTTTTAATTTTTCATCTAACATATCAAAAGCATCATTAGTTTTAATATAATTAATATATTCAATTTGATTTGCCGCAGTTTGAATAATTTTATCCACATTGGCCTGTTCACAATTATTAATTCTATTTAAAATATTTTTTTCATTGCGAAGAATTCTAATATTTTCATAATACAATAACGCATTTGTGGCCTTAATAATTCTTAAAAAATCACCAATTTTTTCTGATTCTTTTATATAAACCATATAACGATTATCTCTTTTTAAATACTTACTATTTAAATCAAAACTATTCAACATATCATTTATAAACATTGCATATTCTAAACTATTAAAAACAAATTCTAAATGATAACGAGATTTTTTAGGATCACTTATACTTCCAGAAGATATAAAAACACCTCGCAAATAAGCCTTTTTCAAATCAATATCATCAATTAAATAACTATCTGGAATTATCTTATTTAAAGATAAATCTTCACTGATTATTGAAAAATTATTAGTTATATCTAAAATATAAATATAATTTTTATTATAATTATATCCTTTTCTAACAGAAACTTTTATATATGATGAATACATATCTTTAATTAATGTAAATATAAACTTTGCTACAACTGCACTTTCTGTTATTACTTTATGATCATCATATGTATCCATAGTATTAGTTAATAATGCAGAAAGTAAAGAAATTTGTTCCAATTTCGATAAAGGAACTTTTACTACTTCGTTTTTTACTGTATTAGTAAACGACATATAACACCTATATATTCATAACATAAAAGAAAATATGAAATCCCAATTTCAAAGTATTATGTCTTAACATATTATTAGATACAACTATCAAATCATCTCCAATAACTCTCATATTATATTTATTAAAATTATAATAATCATAAACAACAGGATCTTTTTGTTCTAAAGTTTCATATTTATCTATCAATTTTTGATCAATATTACCATTATTAGCTATTACTACATCAATTTTTCTTTTTTTCAAATATTTATTAAGCATATTAACATGATCTGTAACTGTAAAATTATCAGTTTCTCCAGGTTGAGTTAGAGCATTACAAACATACATAATCTTAGCTTTACTGCTTGCTATAGCATCAACTATCTCATCACAGATTAAATTAGGAATAATACTTGTAAACAAACTTCCCATACTTAGTACAATTAAATCGGCATGTTTAATAGCCTTAATTGCCTCTACAGTTGGAGTTGGCTTTTCTTTATAAAAGACTCTTTTTATCTTTCGTTTATCTACAGTTATATTATGTTCTCCACAAACAATATTTCCATCATACATCTCCCCCATTAAAGTAACATTATCCTCTGTTAATGGCAAAACCTTTCCTTTTAAATTTAAAACTTTACTTAAAGCTTCAATTCCTTCAGATAAATTACCTGTAATTTCTTGAACTGCTGTTAATAGCAAATTACCTACTGTATGACCATTTAAATCACTAGTAGTATGAAAACGATAATTAAATAATTTTTCTACTAAAGGCTCTGTTTCTGAAAGTGATACTAAAACCTTTCTAACATCTCCAACTGCTGGAATGTTAAATTCTTCACGTAAAATTCCTGTACTTTTTCCATCATCACAAACTGAAACAATTGCCGTTATATCTACAGGATATTGCTTTAAACCGCTTAATAAATAAGAAAGGCCAGTTCCACCACCTAAAACTACTATTTTCTTTTTCATAAAATCACCTATCTATACATTAAATCTAAAATAACAAATATCACCATCTTGCATTAAATAATCTTTTCCTTCTAACCTTACTTTTCCTTTTTCTTTAACTATTTTTTCATCTTTATATTCATAAATATCTTTATAGCTCATAACCTCAGCCCTAATAAATCCCCTTTTGATATCACTATGTATTAATCCAGCACAATCTATAGCTTTCATTCCATTTTTAAATGTCCAAGCTTTTACTTCGTCAGTTCCCACAGTAAAAAATGTAGATAATCCTAATAAACTATAAGTTGCGCGTATCAATTTATCAAGACCACTTTCTAAAATTCCTAAATCTTTTAAAAAGGCTTGTTTTTCTAAATCTGATAAATCACTTAATTCTTCTTCAATTTTTGCACATATACATATAACAGAAGTTTTATCTAATTTTGCATATTCTCTAACTTTATCTACATATTGATTACTTCCATTAAGCAAATCATCTTCACTCAAATTTGCAATATAAATAATTGGTTTAATAGTTAATAAATTAAAACCTTTTATAATATCCAGTTCTTCATCTGTTAAAGATACTCTTCTAATAGGAATATTATTTTCTAAATTATCTTTAATTTTATTTAATAATTCTATTTCTTTTAACATATCTTTATCTTTAGACATATGTGCTTTTTTATCTATTTTATTAATTCTATTCATTACAATTTCTAAATCTGATAAAATAAGTTCTAAATTAATAATTTCTATATCATTTACCGGGTCTATTTTATCTTCTACATGAATTATATTTTTATCTTCAAAACATCTAACTACTTCACATATAGCATCAACTTCTCTAATATGTGATAAAAACTTATTACCTAATCCTTCACCAGTTGATGCTCCTTTAACTAATCCAGCAATATCTGTAAATTCAAAACTAGTAGGTACTAAACTTTTAGGGTTATATAAATTTTTTAGAAAATCAAGTCGAGCATCAGGAACTGTTACAACTCCTACATTTGGTTCTATTGTTGCAAAAGGATAATTTGCAGCTAAAATATTTTTCTTTGTAATTGCATTAAATAATGTACTTTTTCCTACATTTGGTAAACCAACGATGCCAGCTGTTAATCCCATATAAATACCTCCTTCAATTAATAATATTTTACTATATTAAAATCTTTTTGACAAGAAAAAAATATCCGAAGATATTTACAATGTCACATTCTTTTATAGTTCTGCTCAAATAATTAATTTCCCCTATCGTGACATTACAATTTTATTATAACAAACACAATTAATTTAACAATACATATATCAAAATTTGATATATTTTATTCAATTTAAATGTCAAATAGTGTAAATATATTTAAATTATTTATTAATAAAATGGAAAATTATAAAAAAATCAAGAAATTACCTTATCAAAGAAAAATTCTTGATTTTCTATATTACATTGTTATACTTGAATTTATACCTAGAGGTAATCCAATTAAATACCACCCAATTACAATAATAAAATAAATTAAACTTACAATTAAAATTGTTGGCATCATTTTTTTCATTGTACTAAAAATACTTGTATTAATATTTTGATCATTCTTATATAAAAATCCTATCGAAATTATTAAATATATATAAATAGGTGAAAACAATTTACCAATAGCATCAGCTGCTCCAAATATTGTTTGAGCAAATGCTGGTGTAATATTAGCACGCATTAACATCGGTACAAAAATTGGAGAAACAATATTCCATTTAGTAATTGAATCCGGAATCAAAATAGAAATTAGAATAATCACAATAAAAATTATAAATATTAAAGGTAATCCACTAAGTTGAAACCCTCCAATGAAATCTACAATATTAGTTGCTATAACACTTCCAATATTAGACCATTCAAGTAATCCTAACATAATTGATGCAAAAAACATTAAAGTAAATATATAACCTGTATTTTCAAAAGATTTAGCTAATGAATGAGTATAATCATTACCATTCCTAATATTGCCAGAAATACGCCCATAGACATAACTACATACTAAACATAAAAGCATAATAATTAGCATACATCCATTTCCAAAAGCAGAATCAGTACCAAATAACCTTACAATATATATTGGTGTACTATCATTTAATAGTATTCCTGAAAAAGGCAACCCAGGAATTATAGAATAAATTATAAAAAATCCTAATAATAAGAATAATCCGCCAGATATAGCAAAAGCTTTTCTAGATAGATTTAAATTATCCTTTTGCTCATATCTACTAAATTTTTTACTTAAAGTTTTTTCTATTAATAATGTCGTACATATACTAAGAAGAACTACAGTAGTTATATTTAAAAAATAACCAGAAAATAAACTATAATGATAATTTGGGTTTATACTCATTGCAGACTTTTCTGTAATTACTCCCAGTAAATAATCTTGATAATTAGGCATCAATCCAATTCCATAACCTATAGTTATTCCTATAAAAATAGTGATAACACCTAAAGTAGGATTCTTATTAATTAATTTATAAATTACCCCACATAATGGTAATAATAAAGCATAGCTATAATCACCTATAAAAGTAGAGATAATACCTATAAAAACTATAATAAATGTCACATACTTAGATTTCATTTTCTTCAATGGACTTACAATATGTTTAAGTAAACCACTTGTTTCTAAAATAGAAACGGCAATCAATGACATTATAATATATATAATTGAATCCATCAATTTAAAATTAACAATAGAATTATTTAGTAAATACTTTATTCCATTTTTACTAAATATATTATTAATAGTAATAACTGATGTTTCTAAAGTTCCTGCTTCAGTTATATTACCACTTACTTTGAATAAGCTTAAAACTAAACTAATTAAAGAGATAATTAAAGTTAAGATAATTATCGTTGTAATAGGACCTTGTTTTTTTAAATTTCTTTTTATTCTTTCTTTTTTTATTGCCATACTTCCTCCTAAAAAGTTACAACTTTTTTTAATTTTTTATTAAAGTCAATTCTAGGTAACATAATACTTCTACCACATTTTTGACATTTGATTTTTATATCCGCACCAACCCTTGTTACTTGCCATAAATTTTCACCACAAGGATGTTGTTTTTTCATAATAACAATGCTATCTATTTTATAACTTTGCATTATGTACCACCACCTGATTATAAGGTATTACTATATTATTATCATTAAAAGAATCGATAATTTTTCTCTTTAAAATCCTTGATAATATAAATGAATCCTGATAACTAGATTTAATAGCCAAACGATATATTAATCCAGAATCATCTATACGCTCTAACCCTAATAAGTCTACATCTTTAATTACTTGTTCTTTTTTTAAATCTATACATATATCATTTAATACTTTTTCAACTGTATCTAAATCTGATTGATAATCTACACCTATATCAACAGTAGTAAGAGTTTTATCCATACTATAATTTATTAATTCTAAAATATTTCTATTAGATACTATTTTTATTTCACCTGTATATGCCTTAATTTTAGTAGTTCTAAGTCCATTCGCCACTACTTCACCTCTAAAACCACCTATTTCAATATAATCACCAATATTAAAAAGGCCTTCAAATGCTATAGATATACCAGAAATAATATCTTTAAGTAAATCTTGTAAAGCTAAACCTAAAACTAAACTAAAAACGCCCAAAGAAGCTATGAATGATTTAGTATCAACACCATATTCTTCTAATATTATGGTAAAACCAATAAAAATAATAAAAACTCTTACAATATTACTAATTAAATTAATTACAGTTTTTTGACGTTTTTTTGGTATTTTACTCGTTTTAAAAGATAATAATCTTTTTATAATTTTTTTTGAAATATAGCACAATAAAACACATAATATAACAATTATTCCAGATTTTATTATTGACTCATTTATAAATTTTGGCATTATTCGTCACCTAAATTAATAATTTCTAAAATTCTATTTAAATCTGCTGTATTAGCAAAATTAATTTCAATTTTATTGTCTTTTATTTTTACTTTAGTATCTAATTTATCTTTTAACATTTCTTCTATATGTGTATATTCATTTTTAGAAACCTTATTATGTCTTACATTTTTAACTTTTTTTTCTGTATCAGTAGTTAATTGTTCAATATTTCTAACTGGTAATTTCTCATCAACTATTTTTTTAGCAATTTCTATTATTTTATCGTCATTATCAATTTTGCTTAAAACTCTAGCGTGACCCATACTAATTTTTTTATTAACTACTAAATCTTGAACTTCGGTTGGTAATCTTAACAATCCTAAAATATTTGTAACATGACTCCTACTTTTACCAACTTTTATACTTAATTGTTCTTGTGTTAAATGCAAATTATCCAATAAAGCTTTATAAGCTTTAGCTTCCTCAATTGAACTTAAATTTTCTCTTTGCAAATTTTCTAGTAAAGCAATTTCCATCATTTGCTCATCATTTAAATTTCTTACAATTGCAGGAATTGTTTTTAAGCCTGCTAATTTAGAAGCTCGTACTCTTCTTTCACCAGCTATTATTTCATATCCCTTAATACTTTTTTACTATGATTGGTTGAAATACTCCATGTTCTTTAATTGAATTAGATAAATCTAGTAAAGCTTCTTCATTAAATATTTTTCTTGGTTGATATGGATTAGGACGTAATTCATCAATAGATATATCTATTATTTCTTCTTTATTTGTTGTTTCATATACTCGTTGTTCAAAACTTTGTAAATCTAAATTTTCATTATTAAATAACTGTTCTAATCCTATACCTAAAGCTCTTTTTTTAGTTTCCATTTCTTTCAATCACCTCTTTAGCTAAATTTATATATGCTTCTGTACCACGACTTTTTGGGTCATAAGCATGAATTGGTTTTCCATGACTAGGAGCTTCTGATAATCTTACTAATCTAGGAATTATAGTATCATAAACTTTATCTTTAAAATAACTTTTAATTTCTTCAACTACTTCCAATCCTAAATTAGTTCTGTTATCCAACATTGTTAAAAGTACTCCCTCTATTTCTAAAGTTGGATTTAGTTTTTTCTGAGCTATCATGATTGAATTTAATAATTGCATTATTCCTTCAAGTGCAAAAAACTCACATTGAACTGGAATAATGACACTATTAGATGCAGCCAATGCATTAGTAGTAATTAAACCCAATGATGGTGGACAATCAAGTATTATATAATCAAATAAATTACTAATCTCTCTTAATTTATTTTTGAGTTGAAGTTGGGCAATAAAATCTGGATTTTGTCTTGATAATTCCATTAATTCCATATCGACACCAGCTAAATTAATAGAAGCTGGTATCACATATAAATTTTTGAATTTAGTTTTGACTAAAACTTCTTTAAAAGTTGCTTTACCTACAAATAATTCATATATACTAGCTTTAGTTTCACCCTTATTAACCCCAACACCAGTAGTACTATTACCTTGTGGATCCAAATCAATCAATAATGTTTTTTTACCTAAAAGGCCTAAAGATGCTGCTAAATTAATACTAGAAGTTGTTTTACCAACACCACCTTTTTGATTTACAAACGCAATTATTTTTGCCATAATATCACCTTTTTAAAACTTAATACGTATATATATTTTATCATAAAATAAACAATAAATCTATTATTTACACAATATTTTAATTTTGAATTAATTATTACAAAAAGCGACTAAATTTTATAGACTACTTGTCTATAATGTTTTTAAGATTTTTATGAGAAAATTTATTTAGAGATATCAATTATCGGAAGTGATTAAAATGGAAAAAGATATATATAATGTAATTGGTAAAAACATTAAAAAATTTAGAATTATAAAAGGCTTTAAACAACATGATTTAGCATCTAAATTATATCTAAGCGATAGCTTCATCGCCAAGTTAGAATCAAAAACTCGGCAAACTATATCCATTGACACCTTAGAACAAATTGCTAAAGTTCTAGATGTAGATATTACAGAATTTTTTAAAAATAATGATTAAATACAATATTTAAAAAATGGAAAAATAATTCCATTTTTTTATTAATATAATTTATATAAAAAATTAAAAAACTTTTATATAAATAAAAATTTTTTTAATATTTTATTATTTTTTACTATCATGTTTTTTTCTTAATTCAGTATTTAAAATTTTCTTTCGTAATCTAATATGACTAGGAGTTATCTCAACTAATTCATCTGAATTAATATAATTTAATGCATATTCCAAAGTAATTTCTCTTGGGCGTTTTAAAACAACTGTATGATCTTTTCCGGCACTTCTAGTATTAGTTAAATTTTTACCTTTAACTACATTTACAGCTAAATCATTATCCCTAGAATGTTCTCCTACAATCATACCTTCATATACATCTTCACCTGGTTCAATAAACATAATACCACGATCTTCTAAAGCACCTAGTGCATACGCTGTAGATTTACCATTTTCCATTGAAACTAGTACTCCCAATTTTCGCTCACCAATATCAACAGTTTCATATGGCTTATATTCTTTAAAGGAATGATTAATAATTCCATAACCTTTAGTCATTGTCATAAAATCTGTTGAAAATCCAATTAAACCTCGTGATGGAATGTTATAAAGCAATCTAACTTGTCCATTGATATTAGTCATATTAATCATATCGGCCCCTCTAGTACCTAATTGTTCAATAATATTTCCAACACATTCTTCTGGACACTCTATTTGTAACTCTTCATAAGGCTCACATTTTACTCCATCTATTTCTTTAATTATTACTTGTGGTTTAGAAACTTGTAATTCAAAACCCTCACGACGCATATTTTCAATTAATATTCCTAAATGCAATTCTCCTCGACCAGATACAGTCCAAGTTTCATTATCATAAGGCTCAACCTTTAATGAGACGTCTCTTTCAGTTTCTTTTAATAACCTTTCTTCTATTTTTCTAGCAGTTACTAACTTACCATCTTTACCACAAAAAGGACTACTATTGACACCAAAATTCATTTGTAAAATAGGCTCATCAATTCTAAGTAATGGTAAAGCTTCTTCTTTACCAACTTCACAAACAGTTTCACCTACTGATATATCAGGTAATCCAGCAATAGCAATAATATCTCCTGCGCTAGCTTCTTCTATTTCTATTCTTTTAAGCCCTAAAAAACCATACATTTTAGCAATTCTAAATTGCTTAATCGTACCATCAATTCTTACACAACTGACCATTTGATTTACTTTTATAGAACCTCTTTTTACAAGTCCAATACCAATTCTACCTACAAATTCGTTATAATCCAAAATTGCCGGTTGAAATTGAAGAGGTCCTTCAACGATCTCTGGATCCGGTGCATTTTCAATTATTAAGTCTAGAACTTTTGTCATATCTTTTTCTTGCGTACTTATATCCGGTGAGAAACTTGAAGTACCATTAATTGCTGATACATATACTATAGGGAAATCCAAATCTTCAATATCAGCACCTAAGTCAATAAACAACTCCATTACTTCATCAACGACCTCTTTTGGACGAGCAGATGGTTTATCAATTTTATTGACTACTACAATTGGTTTAACTTTTGCATCTAATGCCTTCTTTAAAACAAATCTTGTTTGAGGCATTGTACCTTCATAAGCATCGACAACAAGCAAAACAGAATCTACCATATTCATAATACGCTCTACTTCTCCACCAAAATCAGCATGTCCTGGTGTATCTAATATATTAATTCTATAATCTTTATAATTAATAGCAGTTGTTTTTGCTAAAATAGTAATTCCACGTTCACGTTCAATATCATTTGAATCCATTGCACGTTCTTGAATATTTTCATTATCTCTAAAAGTTCCTGATGCTTGTAATAACTTATCAACTAAAGTAGTTTTTCCATGGTCAACATGGGCTATTATAGCTATATTTTTCTTTTTCATATAATACACTTCCTCGATACCTCATCAATTATATCATAAATAAAAAAAAAGTAAAGTTTATAAAAATAACATTAAAAATTAGTAACTAACATTAAACTTTTTATCTATTATTTACATAAAACTTTACAATATATTTATATTTATTCTAAAATATCTTCATTTTCATTAAATATATTTTTTTCAAATACATTAAGTTTTTCATTTATATCAACAGTAGCAAGTAATATATTCGAAAGATTATCATAACCTTGAACTTTTAGTTGTTTATTTAACCATTTGCTATCTTTCTTGATATTTTTTAAATTATTATACATAATTTGACCATCAATTATAACATTAGCACATAATCCTTCTTTAGATACCTTTAAATTCATATCTTTAGTATTTATAGGACGATACTCTTCTTTAGGCATTACACTAAGTGTTCCATTAGCCTCTAATAAGGCATATTTTACCTGACTTATATCAAAATAGCCATTAATACGTAATTGTTCTAATACATCATTTACATCCATTTTATATTTAGATAAATTTTTTTCAATTAACTTGCCATTATTAATAATAATAGTTGGAACTCCAATAAAAAAGCGTCTTATTTTAATACTTCTCATAGTTAAATATGATACTATATAAGCAACTAATCCAAAAATTAATACAGCTACTATTCCATTTAATTCTTGCGAATCTAAATTAATAGTCATTTCAGCTGCAAAATTACCTATAGATATCCCTATTACATAATCAAATAAAGAAAGTTGAGAAACTTGTTTTTTTCCAAGCATTTTAGTTACTAAAAATAATGTTATTAATGATAATAAAGATCTAATTACAATATCAACTAATTCAGTAAAATCTGTATTTAATATATTCATAATATCACCAATATTATTATGTTTTATTGAGCAGATTTTATGCCATTATTTATTTAATTATATAATGAATTAAAAAGCAGCCAAATTTAAGCTGCTTCAGACTGTTGACAAATAGGTAAATATTTTACTTATTTGTCTTTTTGTGATTAAAAACAATATATCTAGACTATTTACCTAGATTATATGTGATGATGTAATGCAAATTTCTTGAGATTCATACATGCATAAAGTAGAGTCAACTCTCGGTGGACTCTTTCTTTTGTTCTGAAGTAAGTATTCCTTAATCCATACTTCATTTTTCCATCGGCAAAAACCCTTTCTATATGTTGCGGTCTTTGTCTATAGATTTCTTGTACATCTTTATGATGTCTATAATCATTTGTCATTTCTTTATATTCCTCCCATACATGTCTTAATATTTGTTTATATTTACTTTTGGTACATTGCTCTTTAAATGGACAATTCTTACAATCTTCTTCACTAGCTTTATAAACTATATATCCATTTTTATCTATTCGACCTGTTGGGATTAAATCTTTTTCATTTGGACAAATATAAATATCATTATATTCATCATAGACAAATTCATATTTCTTAATGTATCCTTTTCGATATCCTTTCCTTGTATATGGGAAAGCTGGTATCATTTCTAAATTTATAATTGTTTTACATATATGTGGTGTTAGATAAGCTGCATCTCCTACAAAATAATTTATATTTGTTATATCGAAGTGATTTACTAAATTTTCAAAAGATTGATAAAAAGAAATTGAATCATGGACATTACTTCCGTTTGTATCTACCGTTAATATATAGTTATTATTTTCACATATTATGCTTGTATTATATCCAAACATTTTTTCTTTATCGCTTTTATATAACATTCCGGCATCTTTGTCTACATCACTTACTATTACCTCTTTTTCTCCAATTACTTCTTCAGTATCTACTTCCTCATTACATTTGATTATTTTTTCTACTTCTTCAAAATATTCTTCTTCGCTTAAAGTTTCTTCATGTAATCCTTTTAATGCTATTTCTAAATCTAATTCCTTTTGATACTTCTTTGCCTCTATTTTTACCATTTCTTTATGATTTTTCTTTTTATTCGCATAGGCTTTTGTATGTGTTGAATCTATATACACAGCTGTCATATCTAAACAATTCCAATCAATTAACAATTCTATTACTTTATCAAATACTGTTTGTAATAAATCTTTTTCTAATTTGCAAAACTTTCTTTTATAGTTTTTTGAATATGTTGAATGGTCTGGGACATCTTCATTTAAGTTGTATCCTATAAACCATCTATATAAATTATTATATTTTAAATTTTCATATGTTCTTCTTAAACTATCTTCATGAAAAAGGAACTTTAATATATGAATCTTTACTAAAACTACAGGGTCTATACTTTTTCTTCCTATTTTAGAATATAGTTTTTCTACTTCATCATATACAAAGTTCCAATCAAAATGTTCTTCTATCACTCTTAAGAAATGATTTTTTGGAATCATGTTTTCTAAATTTACTATTTCAGTTGAATAACTTCTTTTTGGCCTTTTGGTCATTGACATATTTATCACTTACTTTCTTACTGTACCTATATTAATTATAACATTTTTTCAATAAAAAAGTAAGGCTTGTAAGCTTAATTTTAGGTACAATAAGCAGCCTTACATTCTTATTATATTATATTTTTGCATTTTAAAAAAGACTGTTTTCAAATTTTTATTTGTCAACAGTCTGAA
>CANPWK010000012.1 GCA_947584105.1 uncultured Bacilli bacterium | reverse complement strand
ATGGAGGTGTATGATGAATAAGTTAGTTGTAAGCGGTTCTAAACAAGCTTTAGATAATATGAAATATGAGATTGCTAGAGAATTAAATATTACATTAGGAGCAGATACAATCAGTAGATTAAATGGTACTGTTGGTGGAATGATGACTAAAAGATTAGTTGAATTAGGTAAAAAGTCTCTTATAAAAAATTCTTAAAAAAGATTCTGTTGAATCTTTTTATATCCATAATTTATTTTAGTTCTTTTCTAAATTTTAATTCATATAGTTAATTAGAAAGGAAGAATAAATTATGGAAACACTTAAAGTAGGGACTAAATCAAACCCTAATTCAGTTGCTGGAGCTTTAGCTAATGTAATGCGTGAAAAAGGAACAGTTGAAATACAAGCAATTGGTGCTGGGGCATTAAATCAAGCTATTAAAGCTATTGCTATCGCTCGTGGTTTTGTGGCACCTAGTGGTAAAAATTTAGTATGTATTCCAGCTTTCACTGACATTACAATTGAAGGTGAAGAGCGTACTGCTATAAAATTAATTGTAGAGGCTAGATAGCCTTTTTTTTGTATAAATAATCATCAAAATATTTTTAAAAATCTGATAAGTATATAAAAAATAAATAATAGTTAGCAAAATTCAAGCTCTTTTTAAAAATTTTTATTAATTTTGTAGAAATTTTGATATAATTAAAATGAATGTATTAACAATGACTTTAGTAAGAAAGACTTTAATGTTAAAATAGACAATAAAGAAATTATTATATAAATAGAGGTGTACTGTGTTCTGGATTGGACAAATAATGGGTGTAATAGCCTTAATAATATTGATATTAAGTTTTCAAATAAATGTAAAAAAACGATTATTAAACTTACAAATCTTTTCAAGCATTTTTTTCGCATTACAGTATTTATGTTTAGGAGCAATAAATGGGTGTTTAATGAATTTGATGACATCTATAAGAAATATTCTTTTTAGTAAAGTTAAAAGTGTTGTTTGTCTAGTTCTTATTATTTTAACAATGTTAATAATGTCAATATTATCATATAATGGTTTAATTAGTATTTTACCTAGTATTGCAGTAATAATTTATAGTATAGCCTTATGGCAAGACAATTTAAAGATAACAAGAATAGTTGAGGTAATTTCTTGTATATTATTTATAATTTATAATATAAAGTTTTATGCAATATCAGGACTAATTGCTACTATATTAGAACTGATATTTGCAATTATTGCTATATATAGGTTTGATATAAAAGGAAGGAAAATGTCTTATGAAAAATAAAGTAGTTTTAGTAACTGGTAGTTCAAGAGGAATTGGTAAAGCTACCATTATAGAATTTGCTTCTAAGGGATATAATGTTGTAATTAATTATATCAAAAGTGAAGCTGAAGCCAATGAATTAAAGGAATATGTAGAAAGTAATTTTAATATAAAAGCATTAGTGATAGAGGCAGATGTTTCAAATGAGAATGCAGTTATAAATATGATAAATTCTATTATAAAAGAATTTGGAAGAATTGATGTTTTAGTTAATAATGCTGGTATTGTATACGATAGAGATTTTGCTGACATTACTGTTGATGAGTTTAAAAGAACTTTAGAAGTTAATGTTTTAGGTGCGTTTATTGTATCAAGAGAAGCATCAAAATATATGAAAAAAGGTAGTTCAATAATTAATGTATCTTCTACTAATGGAACAAAGACTATATCACCAGAATGTTTAGATTATAATATTTCAAAAATCGGATTACAAAGTCTTACAAGAGATTTAGCATTTCAATTTAAACCTGATATAAGAGTAAATGCAGTTGCTATTGGATGGGCTGATACTGATATGAATAAAGATTTACCTAAAGATTATATTGAAGAAGAAACAAGTAAAATTTATTTAGAAAGATTTGCTAACAAAAAAGAAATTGCAAAGACAATATATTTTTTAGCAAGTGAAGATGCTAGTTATATAAATGGTGAAATAGTTAATATTGATGGTGGTTATTGCTAAATAAAAGAAAGGGTGTTTTAGATGTACTGTATGATAGAGGTTGCTTTTGGTAATTTAGATGAAGCAAATAAAGTTATTTCAAAATTATTAAGTAAAAAATTAGTTGCTAGTTGTCAAATTGTTGAAAGTAATAGTAAATGGAATTGGAAACACGAATTAGAAGAAAGTAAAGAATATTTAGTGTTTATGAAAACTAAAAAGGAATTGCAAGACAAAATATATAATATTATAAAAGAGATTCATAGTTACGATTGTTTTGAATTTGCAGTATTTGATTTAAATAGTTGTAATAGTGATTATTTAAATTGGATTGAAGAAGTAACTACGATTTAAATATTTAGTAAGTTGGAGGTGTATAAATGTTATATGTAATTAGACATGGGCAAGTTGATACAAATATAAAAAATGAGATAAATGGCTGGAATGAAGAAAAACTTAATAAAAAAGGAATACAACAAGCTATAAATGCTGGCAAGAAACTTAAATGTATAAAAATTGATGCAATATTTTGTTCACCATTATTGAGAACAAAACAAACCTATGAATTTTTAAATATAAATGGTGTTCCAGTTTTTTATGATGATCGAATAAAAGAAAGAAATTCTAATAGTATGGTTTATACTAAAATAAAAACATTAGATAAAAATTTGTGGTATGATAAGACAAAATATATTGTATATAAAGATTCTGAAGGCTTTAAAAGTATAATAAATAGAACTGAATCAATATTAAATGAAATAAAAAATAATTATAAAGATAAAAATGTACTAATAGTTACACATGGTGATATATGCAAGTCTATTTATTTATATTTCAATCCAAGTGTTCAAGATATTAGTAAATTTAGACAAGATAATTGTGAAATAAAAAATTATACTTTTTAAGTGTTAATGATAAAAATAGAAAATTAGTTAGAATTTTAAAAATTATAAGGAGGAGCAGTTAGTCAAATATGAGTAATATAGAATTTATGAATAAGTTTAAACCTATTCAAGATGTATTAAAGAATTTAAGTATTAATAGTATGTATTAGGGCTAAACAAGTTACATTAGGTGATGCAGTAATAATTTTAAAAAGAGAAATATCATAAGTTGGTGATATGTTACTGGAAGAAAGCAAAGAATTCCCAGAGATTATTAAATGGTATGAAAGTGTTTGTACTAAAAAGTTTGGAGCAGTTAAATTTAATTATCTTATTTTGATGATGAGAGATAATTTTGTTCATTATCATGCATTTCCTAGATATGATAAAAATGTAAATATGTTTAATATAGAATGGATAGATAAAGATTGGCCTAATGCGGTGGATTTGAAAAGAGGATTTGAGTTAGAAGAAGATAAATTACAAGCAAAAGACTTGCAATTATTTTTAAATAATGTATAATAAAAGTGCGAGGTTCAATTAAGTTATTAATCATAACGTCAATTATGTGTTATAAAATAACCTCGCTTTTTTTGTATTTATATATAAAAAATTTTTAAATTATGATACAATATTAAAGTAAAGGTGGTATGATGATTAATATTTATAAAGTTACTAAAAAACAATTAGAAGACTTTTTTATAGATAATAGTTATAAATCGTTTAAAGCTAAGCAAGTTTTTGATTGGATATATAAAAAAAGAGTTAGTAATTTTTCAGCAATGCATAATTTAAGTAAAGAAGTTATTAAGTTATTAGAAGAAAATTTTTATTTTGGCAATATAGAGATATTAGCTAAAAATGAAGATGTTGATGTTTGTAAATATTTATTTAAATTAAGTGATAATAACAAAGTAGAGGCTGTATTAATGTATCATGATTATGGTAATAGTTTATGTATATCAACTCAAGTTGGTTGTAATATGGGATGTAAATTTTGCGAAAGTGGTCGATTAAAAAAGGTTCGCAATTTAGAAACATCTGAGATGGTACTACCTATACTTAAGATAGAAAATGATTTAAATATTAAAATTTCTCATATTGTATTAATGGGAATTGGTGAACCTTTCGATAATTATGATAATGTTATTTCATTTATAGATATTATTAATGATCCTTATGGTCTTTCTATTGGGAGTAGACATATAACTGTTTCTACCTGTGGAATAATTCCTAAAATTAGAAAGTTTACAAGTTATGACAAACAAGTTAATTTAGCAATTAGTCTTCATGCACCAAATAATGCAATTCGCAGTCAAATTATGAATATTAATAATGCTTATAAAATAGAAGAAATAATTGCTGCAGTTAAAGATTATATTAAAGTTACAAATAGAAGAGTAACATTTGAATATATAATGTTAAAAGGTGTAAATGATTCTAAACAGTGTGCTTTTGAATTAGCAAGCCTGTTAAAAGGAATTAATTGTTATGTTAATTTAATTCCATATAATGAAACTAGTCATATTGAATTTAAAAAAAGTAGTAAAAATGTTATATTAGATTTTTTTGATGTATTGAAAAAAAATAATATAAATGTTACAATAAGAAGAGAGTTTGGAGGAAAGGTTAATGCAGCTTGTGGACAACTTAGAGCAAACTTTGAGGAGGGACAATGACTTATTCTTATATAACTGATCCAGGGAAAGTTAGAGAAAGAAATGAAGATAGTGTTAACATAGTAAAAAACTCCAGTAATGAAATACTTTTAGCGGTTGCTGATGGTATGGGTGGACATAAAGATGGAGAGGTTGCTAGTAGTATTGCTTTAAATCATATTGCGACACGTTTTAAATCAATTAGTAGTGTTGGAAATAAAGAAGATGCTATAAGATGGATTCAAGATAATGTTAAAGAAGCTAATGCTTTGATTTATAAATATGTATCTTTACATGAAGAAAGCAGTGGTATGGGAACAACTTTGGTATTAGCTATTTTAACTAAATCGTTTTTATTAATTGGAAATATTGGAGATTCTTCTGGTTATGTCATAAAAAAAGGAAAGTTGCATAAGGTAACTGTAGACCATACGTTAGTTAATTTGCTTGTAAAATCAGGAGAACTTAGTGAAGAGGATGCTAAAAATCATCCTAAGAAAAATGTTTTAATGAAAGCATTAGGAGCTACAGTAGATGTTGAGATGGATATTTTTAATGTTGAGTTAGGAATTGATGGTATTCTTTTATGTAGTGATGGACTTACTAATATGCTTGATGATGAATCAATTGAAAAAGTTTTAAATAGTAATATAACTATTGATGAGAAATTAGAAAAATTAATTTTCAAGGCGAATAATAGAGGGGGTAGCGACAATATATCGATAGCTTATTTAATTAAGGAGGAAGAAAATGATAATTAAAGGACAATTAATCGATGATCGCTATAAGATAATAAAATCCATTGGAGAAGGTGGAATGGCTAATGTTTATTTAGCTTATGATACTATTTTAGAAAGAGAAGTAGCGATAAAAATTCTAAGAGGAGATTTAGCGGAAGATGAAAAGTTTGTTCGTAGATTTCAGCGTGAAGCTAATTCAGCAAGTTCTTTAAAACATCCAAATATTGTAGAAGTTTACGATGTTGGTGAAGATGATGGTAAGTATTTTATTGTTATGGAATATATAAATGGTAAAACTTTAAAAAGTTTGATTAAAAAACGTGGAGCACTAACTTTAGAAGAAGTCGTTGATATAATGCTACAATTAACATCAGCTGTAGCTTGTGCTCATGATAGTTATATAATCCATAGGGATATAAAACCACAAAATGTAATGATATTGGAAGATGGGAGAGTTAAAATTACTGATTTTGGGATTGCTATGGCTTTGAATAATAATGAACTTACTCAAACTAATTCTGTTATGGGTTCTGTTCATTATCTACCACCAGAACAAGCTAATGGTAGTGGTTCTACTACTAAAAGTGATATTTATTCTTTAGGAATTTTAATGTTTGAACTATTAACAGGCAAATTACCTTTTAAAGGAGAGAATGCTGTTGAAATAGCTATTAAACAAATGAAAGAAGCAATTCCATCTGTTAGAAGTATTGATCCAAATATCCCACAAACAATTGAAAATATCATTCTTCTATCTTGTGCTAAAAATCCTAAAAATAGATATGATACTGTAAAGGATATGTATGAAGATATTAAAACGTCATTGGATCCTGTTAGATTTGATGAAAAAAGAGTAGTATATAAATATCCAGAAACTGATTTAGAAGATACTAAAGTGATGCCAGATTTAAGCAGATTAAATGCACTAAAGGAAAAAAACTTAGAAAATAATGATAGTGATAATGAAAGTAAGGAAACGGAAGAAAAAGAAAATAAAAAATTTAAAAAGATTTTAATTATTCTTGGTATTGTAGCTTTAGTTTTAGTCGTTGGTATAATAATTGCTATTTTTGCTGGGAAATCTGCTAGCAAGCAAATTACAATTCCTAATGATTTAGTTGGTGAAGATAAAGATGAAGTTACAGATATATTAGAAGATTTAGGATTAAAGGTAAAAATAAGTAGAGATTATAGTAATCAATATGAAAAAGATATAGTTACTAAAATTAAACCAAAAGAAAAAGCTAAAGTAAAAAAAGGAAGTACAGTTTCTATTACTGTTTCTAAGGGTAAAAAAACTATTACTATTAAGGACTATACTGGAATGAATATTGATACAATAAAAAAAGATTTAGAAAAAGAGGGAATTAGTGTAGTTATTACTAGTGAAAAAGTTGATAAAAATGGTAATGTAAAGGAAAATACTATCATATCGCAAAGTATCAAAGCTGGAGAAAAATTAACTAAAGGTGATGCAATAGAACTTGTATATGCAACTTTAATTACAGTTTATCCAGATTTTACTAATGGAAAATATACTAAAGAAGATGTAGAAGACTTTTGTTCTGAAAATAAAATTACTTGTAGTTTCGTTGAAGAAGAAAGTACTTCAAAAGAGGCAGGAAGTATTATAGCTCAGAATAGAGAAGAAGGTAGTGAAGTTAAAGCAAATACTACTTTAAAAGTTACAATAGCTAAATCTAAAAAATTAGTTGTTTCGTTTAATTTAAATGGTGGTACTGGTAATATTCCAAATCAAAATATAGAATTTAATAAAACAGCATCAGAACCTAGAGGTAGTCAATTTTCTAAGAAAAATTGTACTTTCCAATATTGGCAATATAATGGTTCAAGATTCTATTTTGATACTAAAATTACTGCTAATATTACATTAGAAGCAGTTTGGGAATGCAGTAGCGATCCTCTTTTAGGTTAATATGTTAACAGGAAAAATTATTAAACAAATTAGTAATGATTATACTGTTAAAATAGATAATCAAATACTTATTTGCAAAGCTAGGGGGAAATTTCGCAATTTAGGCATTACACCATTAGTTGGTGATAATGCCTTAATTGATGAAAAGAATAATTATATATTAGATATATTACCACGTAAAAACGAATTAATTCGCCCATCGATTGCTAATGTTGATCAAGCTGTAATTATAATGAGTAATAAAATTCCTATATTTTCATTAGAACTTTTAGATAAATTACTTGCTATCATTGAATTCAATAATATAAAGCCAATTATATATGTATCTAAGATAGATTTGCTTAGTAAAGATGAATTTGCTAAGTTAAATACTACTTTAGATTATTATCGAAAAATTGGTTATGATGTTTATACTGATTTAAGTATAAAAAATATATTTAAAGATAAAGTTACTGTTTTTGTAGGTCAAAGTGGTGCTGGGAAAAGTACTTTATTAAATAAATTGGATAGTAATTTACAATTATTAACTGATGATGTTTCCAAAGCTTTAGGTAGAGGCAAGCATACGACAAGACATGTGGAACTTATAAATACTTTATCTGGATTAGTTGCTGATACACCAGGTTTTTCTAAAATATCATTTATAGGAATGACTAAATCAGATATAAGAGATAGTTTTATTGAATTTAATAGATATAAACAAAATTGCGAATATAAAGATTGTATGCATAATCTTGAAGTTAATTGTGAGATAAAAAATCAGATAGCAAAAAATGAAATACTTATTTCACGATATAATAATTATATAAAATTTATAAATGAAAGGTGATAAAATGATATCAACATCTTTTTTAGATATAAAAGAAAACTTAAAAGAAAATTTATTAAAATTAGATTTAACAACAACAGATTTTTTACATGTTGATATTATGGATGGAATTTTTGTAAATAATAATACTCCATCATTTGATGTTTATGAAAATTTATTAAAGGATTTAAATACACCACTTGATATTCATTTAATGGTTAGTAATGTAAAAGAATATATTGAGCAATTTAAACTTTTAAAACCTGTTATTTTAACTTTTCATTATGAGGCTTTAAATAATCATAAAGATATTATTGATACAGTTAAATTATTAAACATCAAAGTTGGATTAGCAATCAGTCCTAATACTAGTGTAGATGAGATAAAAGCGTTGCTTCCTTATGTTGATTTAGTACTAGTAATGAGTGTAGAACCTGGATGTGGTGGACAAGAATTTATTTACGATAGTATATTAAAAATAGAACAGTTAAAAAATTTTAGAGAAGAGAATAATTATTCTTATTTGATTGAAGTTGATGGTGGAATAAATGATGTTACAGCTAAATTATGTGTCAATGCAGATATTATTGTTGTAGGAAGTTTTATTACTAATGGTGATAATTATCAAACAAATATAGAAAAAATAAAGAAAGCTCTTGATAAAAAATAGTATTTATTATATACTATAAATTGTTTGGAGGTATTATGAAAAAAAGCGAGAACTTAAAAGAAGTAGTTATAAAAATTGAAGGAAAAAAATGGGAAGAAGCATTAGATAAAGCTTTTAAAAAGATTAATGCAACAAAAACGATTGATGGTTTTAGAAAAGGTCATGCTCCTAAGAGTGTATATATAAAAAAATATGGTATTGAATCATTGTTTATGGAAGCTGCCAATAATGCAGTTGATGTTGCTTATAATAAAATGATAGAAGAAAATAAAGATTTACAAATTGCGGCTCAACCAATATTAGATATTAAAAGTATTGATGAAAAATATATTGAATATGTATTTACTTTAACTTTAAAACCTGAGATTAAATTAGGGCAATATAAAAATTTAGATGTAAAAAAAGAAACTGTTAAAGTTACTAAAAAAGAAATTGATGAAGCTATATTACATATGCGTGAAGAATATAAAGAAAATATTGTCAAAGAAGGAAAAATTGAAAATAAAGATATAGCTGTAATTGATTTTGAAGGATTTAAAGATGGTGTAGCTTTTGAAGGTGGAAAGGGTGAAAATTATTCTCTTGAAATTGGTTCAAAAACTTTCATACCTGGATTTGAAGAACAATTAATTGGCTATCAAGCTGGTGATGAATTAGATATTAATGTTACTTTCCCAGAAGATTATCATGTTGAAGATTTAAAGGGAAAACTAGTTGTATTTAAAGTTAAAGTACAAGAAGTTAAACAAATAAAATTACCAGAATTAGATCAGGAATTTTTTGAAGATTTAGCTATGGATGGAATCAATTCAAAAGAAGATTTAGAAAAACAAGTTAAAGAAAATATTAAAGCTCATAAAGAAAAAGAAGCTGATGAAAAATATACTGATGCACTTTTAGAAGAAATTGCTAAAAATAGTTCAGTTGATATTCCAGAAACTATGATCTCAGAAGAAACAGATCGTATGGTAAAACAATTTGGTGAACATATTGCTATGCAAGGTATTAATTTAGAACAATTTTATCAATTAACTAATTCTAATGAAGAAAAATTAAAAGAACAATATAAAGATGAAGCCTTGAAAAGAATTAAATATCGTTTAATTTTAGAAGAAATAATTAAATTGGAAAAAATAGAAGTAACAGATAAAGAAATAGATGATAGAATTGAACAATTAGCAACTAAATATAATATGACAAAAGAAGAAGTCAAAAAACAATATGATAATAATTTAGATTATATTAGCTATGATTTAAAAGTTAGACGTGCTTTTGAAATAATAAAAGGTGAATAGTCATCTTTTTTATTTTAAAAATTACATCTTTTATTATAATATTGATAATTTCTTAGGGAGAATTATATGAAAAATAGAAAAGATTTACTTTTAGATATAGATGAAGTGTATTGTTTTCCGGGCTTTTTGAATGCAATTAATGACTTTTTGAAAAGTAATTATGTAATAGATGACTTTTCCGATTACTATATAGATAAAGCCATTATTCCAAAAGAAAGATTTGAGGAATTTAATAACTTTTTAAATAATAGGAATTTATACAAAGATGCACAAATTTTACCATATGCAAAAGAGGTATTAAAGGATTTAAATTTAATTTATAATATTTATATCTGTTCCTCATGCATTAATCCATTTAATATTATTGGTTCTGGTAGATTGTTTAAAGATAAATATAATTTTTTGATTGCTTCTATGCCATTTATAAACCCTGAGCATTTTATTTTTACTAATGCAAAAAATTTATTTAGGGCTGATATTCAAATAGATGATAGGTTATCTAATTTTGATGAAAGAATAGAAACAAAAATCTTGTTTCCTTCATATCATAATAAATTAATTTCAAATAACGAATTAAATAAGAAAGATGTTTTACGTGCTGGTTATGATTGGAGAAAGGGTTGGTTGGAAGTTGCCAAAATCTTATTAGAGCCATCGCAAGTTAAGGATGATGAAATTAAGCGCTATTTATTAAAATAAATTAATATATTTTTAATATCAAATATTGAATAATTAGAAGATTTTAGCAATATTTTTTAAAATATATAGTATCTTAAGATAGCGAATTGACAAAATATTAAATATTTTATATAATGTTTTTGTAAAAGGAAGCTTGGTGATTGTTATGGCAGAAGATAAGATTGTTTTAACTAGTCGTGATATTTTAGAAAAAGAATTTAAAATTGATACTCGTGGATATTGTATGCAGGAAGTAGATCGTTTTTTAGATGTGATAATTAAAGATTATGAGGAAATGAAAGGAATGATTCAATCTTTAACTAATGAAAAAAAAGAACTTGTTGAAGATAATATTAGATTGAAACAAGAGGTTAGAAATTTAAGAACAAAACTTGATGTATTAACAGATAATAATGGTGAAGGCAGTAGTACAGCCGATGTTTTAAGAAGATTGTCAAATTTAGAAAAATATATTTATAGTAAAGATTAATACTTTGACAAACGCTGCATAGAAAGTTATGTAGAGGAAAGTCCATGCTCGCACAATCTGAGATGATTGTAGTGTTTGTGCTTAGGGAAAAAATAACCTAAGGTAGAATTAATTCTAACGGCTCCAGATGACCTAAGTCTTAGATATGGTCTATGGTATAAAAGTGCCAAAGTGACGATGTTTAAAGAAATTTAAATAGTGGAACGTGGTAAACCCCGCAAGCGAGAAACCCAAATTTTGGTAGGGGAACTTTGAGGAGGAAAATGAACCAATTCAAGGATCGAAAGATAGATAAATGTTTGTCACCCAAGTGGTACAGAACATGGCTTATAAAGTATTTTTTTATTTATTATAAAATAGAATTGAGGTTTTATGAAAGAAATCGGTGAAAAGCTTAAAGAAACTAGAGAAAATATGGGAATTAGTGTCGAAGAAGCTGCTGAAGATTTAAAAATACGTCCAGCTCAATTAGAAAATATTGAAGAAGGTAATAAAGAAGCTTTTAAAGATATTTTTTATTTAAAATTTTTTATTAGAGATTATGCTAAATATTTAGGATTAGATTATGAAGAGTTAACAGAAGAGTTTAATGAATATTTATTTGATTATACTTCAAGACTATCTTTAGATGATATAAAGAAAGCTAGTAATAGTCCTAAAAAACCAGTTCGTAAAATAGCTAGTCCATATACATTAGAAAATAAGCAACAAAAAGCTATTCCACCAGTGCTTATTTATGGGTTAATAATTTTAGTTGTAGGAATAATTATATATTTTATTGTTTTATTGGCAACAGAGTCAAAAGATGATACAGATAATATTATAAAAAGTGATATGGAGGAAAATTATGAATCTGCCAAATAAATTAACGATTTTAAGAATAATAATGGCCATTTTAATAATTATATTACTACTATTACCATTTCAGATGGCGGGAATAGAATTTCCACAATTGTTTATAAATGAAAAATTAGTAGTTGATTCTAAATATTTGATTGCTGGAGTTTTATTTATATTAGCTAGTATTACTGATTTTTTAGATGGATTTATTGCTAGAAAATATAATTTAGTTACTGATTTTGGTAAATTATTAGATGCTATTGCTGATAAAGTATTAGTAAATTCAGTTTTAATTATTTTAGCTAGTCAAGGTTTTATTCATCCAATTATTCCTGTAGTTATTATAGTTCGTGATAGTATAGTTAATTCAATAAAAATGATTGCTGCAAGTAAAGGTAAAGTTGTTGCCGCAATAAAATCAGGAAAGATTAAAACAGCATGTTTAATGGTAGGAGTTGCTTTAACTTTATTTTATAATCTACCATTTGAATTATTTAATTTAAGAGTTGCAGATTTCTTATTATTTATAGCCGCAGTTATGTCAATTTTATCGGCTATTCAATATTATATGTTAAATAAACATTTAATTTTAGAAGATTAGTTCTTCTATTTTTTTTATTGCATAAAATTAATTGGTGATAATATGAATACGACAAAAAGAAGATTAAAAAAAAGTGTTAGTGATTTTTTACTTAGAACTTTAATAGTCGGAGTAATTACTTTAGTAATTATGATTGTGATGAAAACCAATGCTAATTTTAAGACTTCTTTTTATAAATATGTTTATGATACTAATCTTTCTTTTGATAAATTTACTAATATTTATAATAAGTATTTTAAAGATTTACATAAAGTTAATGAAAAATCTGATAGTAAAGTTGTTTCTAGTAGTAAATATGCATACGATAAAATAGAAAAGTATAAAGATGGAGCTAAATTGACAGTTGGAAGTAATTATAGTGTTCCAATAAAAGAAAGTGGTTTAGTTGTGTTTAAAGGTAATAAAGATGGATATGGTAATGTAATAATTATTCAACAAATAAATGGCATTGATATGTGGTATGGTAATATTAGTGACTCGAAATATAAACTTTATGACTATGTTAAAAAGGGTGACATTTTAGGTATTAGTAATGATTATTTATATGTAGTTTTTAAAAAATCAGGTAAAGTTTTAAATTATGAAGATTATTTGTAAAATTCATCCTTTAACCTATTTGTTTATTTTAGTTTTTATTTTATTAGGTTATTTTCACTTTTATTTTTCATTTTTGATAATTATTATAGTTCATGAATTAGGACATTTATGTTTTGCTTTAATATTTAAATGGCACATCAAAGAGGTTATATTTTTACCAATGGGAGCTCTAATAAAATTTGAAGATAATTTAAATAAGCCAATTATTGAAGAATTTATAATAGCTATTATGGGGATTATTTTTCAAACAATATTTATTTATTTTTTTAGAAATGAATTATTTGTTGTGTGCTATAAAATAATTCTTTTTTTTAATATTTTACCTATCTATCCTTTAGATGGAGCAAAGGTGATTAATTTATTTTTAAATAAAATCACCAGTTTTAGAAATAGTTATAAAATAAGTTTACTTATATCTTACTTTGGAGTAATTATTTTAATTTCAATTGCTATTATCAAATTATCTTTATTTTCATTTTTAGCTTTTTTCCCCCTTTTGATAAATGTAATTTCCTTAGTTAATAAAAGAAGGGAAGTTTATATGAAATTTTTATTAGAAAGATATTTATATAATATTCATTTTAAAAAATATAAGTATATTGAGAATATATATCAAATGAAAAGAGATTATAAACATTATTTTCTTATTAATTTAAAAATTGTAGATGAAAAATATTTTTTAAATCAAATGTTTGAAGAGAAATTGCATATTTGAAAAAAATGTGGTAAAATGTATAAGAAATTTATTTTAATAGCTGACACATGTAGAGCAAAAGCTCGTAAATCTGATTACAGAACTATTAGTAATCATTTTGCATGTGTTTTTTTGTGTGAAGGAGGAGAATATGCCAAAAACTAAATTTCAAAGAGCTATGTTTGCTTTAATTACAGTGGTAATTACGGTTCCATGTTTTGTTATTTATTGTCTTAGTATAGAAAATGGGGGTATATCAAATATTGATTTACTATTCGCTTTAAAATTAATTCCTATTGAATTGATATTAGCATATTTATCTGAAATGCTTATAGGGAGTCCTTTGTCTTTAAAATTAGCGCTAAAGACATTTCCACCTAAAGAATATAAACCAATGATTGTTGAGACTGCTATTATTTGTATAACAGTGACAATTATGTGTCCATTAATGACTTTTTTAGCAACCATATTATATACGGGAATTTTTCCTGGAATAATTTATCATCAGCCTGGATTTGATATTAGCCAATTTTTTATAAATTTTATTCCTAATTTTTTACAAACTTTAGTTCAAAATTTTCCTTTTGCTCTTTTAGGACAATTGTTTTTTATTCAACCTTTGACTAGAAAAATCTTTAAATTAATATTTAAAAATTCATAAAATTATTCCTAGGTTTATTATTACATTAGGTTGACAATATATATTTTTTTTGTTAACATTATCTATGTGAGGGGGCTAAGTAAATGAAATATGGATATGACGGTATAAATTCAAGCGACTTAATTGGTAATTATGAGATTCTTAATGATAAAATAATTATTAAATACTTAGATGGCTCTAGTAGTGAAATAAAATATACTAAACAAGATGAAATTAAATTATTAAATAAAATGTTTAATCAAGCAATAGCTAGATCAAATAGCTATGCTTTGTATTTTGCTAAATCAAAAAAAAGAGATGCTATATTTAATGAGGTGTTATCTTTTTGCGCTCTTGGGCTTGTTAATGTTCCTGTTAATTCAAATCTAATGATAGAATATATTATTCCACTAATTTATAATATTTGTTTTCCAATTTTTGCTATTCATAATTATTTAAAATATAGTGATGTTAAAGATGAAGTAAATGAATTGAAAAAATATGATATATATTTACATCTTCGTCATACATTGTTGTTATTGAAAAATAATCCAAATGCTTTTAATGGTATTGAAAAAAAGGGAGAATTAAATATTAATACTTTAGATAATTATTCTCTAAGAGATATGAAGAAAATCAGAAACAATTTAACCAATATTGAACTTGAATTAAATAAGAATGCAAAAAAATCATTCGTAAAAAAGAAGAAAAAATAGTTTGTGACTATTTTTTTTAGTTTTTAACCTACTATTTATTATTAGTTTTAGAAATTATACAGTTCATAAAAAATAGTTTGACAAACGGATATATTTATGATAAAATTTACAAGTGTGTAGGCCTCAACCTACAACCGCATACAAAAGGTTTAAGTATTGCCTTAGTAGCGAGTCTTAGATTAAAGGAGGTATTTATGAAAGCAGTTATTAGTACTGGTGGGAAACAATACTATGTTAGTGAAGGATCAGTTATCTATGTTGAAAAACTTGGATTAGAAGAAGGAAGTAAAGTAGAATTCAAGGATGTTTTAATGTTAGATGATAAGGTTGGGACACCTTATTTAGATAATGTAGTTGTTAAAGGTGAAGTTGTTAAAAATGGTAAACAAAAAAAAGTAATTGTATACAAATATAATGCTAAAAAGAAATATCGTAAAAAACAAGGTCATCGTCAACCATATACTAAAGTAGAAATTAAAGAAATTAAGGTTAAATAATGATTAAAATTAAAATTAATGAAACTGATTGTATAAGTAAAATAGAAATTAAAGGCCATGCTAATTATAATGAA
>CANPWK010000011.1 GCA_947584105.1 uncultured Bacilli bacterium | reverse complement strand
AATTACTCTTCTTGCGTAACTAGCTGTAAAAGCATCATGGGTAACCATAATAATAGTAGCTCCAAGTTCATCTAAAAGTTCAAATTTTTCTAATAACATTTTAGATGATTTAGAATCTAATGATCCTGTTGGCTCATCAGCTAAAATTAGTTTAGGATCTGTAACAATAGCTCTTGCACTTGCTACCCTTTGTTTTTGTCCACCACTCATTTGATATGGATACTTATTTAAAACATCTTTTATATCCAATTCTTCAGCAACTTTATTTATCTTTTGCTCTATAGATGAACTCACACTCTGAATAGATAAAGCAAGAGCAATATTTTCATAAGCTGTTAAAGTATCTAATAAATTAAAATCTTGGAAGATAAAACCTAATTCTTCTCTTCTAAATTTATTAAGTTCATTTCCCTTTAATTTAGTAATATCAAGTCCCCCAACAAAAATATGGCCGCTTGTTACTTTATCAATTGTTGATATACAATTTAAAAGAGTTGTTTTTCCTGAACCAGATGCTCCCATTAAGCACAAAAATTCACCCTTTTCAACTTCAAATGATAAATTATCAATCGCTTTCGTTAAAGATGACCGACTACCATAGTATTTTTCAATTTTGTCAACCTTTAAAATATTTTCCATAAAAATTTTTCTCCTTTCGTACACATGATAATAAAAAAAAACTATTTTGTCGCATCTTTAATATTACAGAATATTACAATTTTGTAACATTACCTTAAAACATCATAATATTTATTTTTAGCAAGCGTTATATAAACTTTTGTATATTCATTATAAATAGATTCTATATCTATCTTATGTCCTAACTTTTTACACATATTTTTAGCAATAAATAATCCCATTCCCGTAGATTTATTAATATTTCTTCCATTTTCACCTGTAAATGATTTATCAAAGACTTGTTTTAAATCAGAATTCTTAATTCCTATACCGTTATCTTCAATGATCAAAATTGTTTCTTCTTGTGTTTCTTGAACAGATATTTTAATATAAGAGTTATCAATGTTCCTCTTATATTTAATACTATTATTAACTATTTGCCCTAAAATAAATTCTAACCATTTGGAATCTGTTAATACCTTATAAGAGACATTTTCTACAATATAATCTATTTTATTTTCTAGTATTGCGTCCATATTTTTAAGGCCAACATTTTTAATAACTTTTGATAAATCTATCTCTTTTATTAAATAATCTTTTTCAGCATTTTCACTTCGAGCATAATAAAGAACCTGATCTACATAATCCTCTAATCTTTTTAATTGTAATTTTGTTTTTTTATCAAATTGTTCTTTATGATTATTACTTATTAAAACTAAAGTCGAAAGAGGAATTTTAACTTCATGAATCCACATTTCAATATATTCTTTAAAATCTTGTAAATGTTCTTCTATTAATCTTACATTTTCATTCATTGACTTATTGATCTCATATAATACTTGATATAATAATTCCCCTTCATAAAATTCTGGTTTAGATAAAGTTTCTAATACTAAATAGCTTTTATCAAGTGCTAGAGTATTTGCAAGCAAATAATCATAAAATTTCTTCTTTCTAAAATAAGGTATTAATAAAATAAGTAAAAAACAAACAATATATAAAAATGATGAAGATATAATAACTTGCTTTTCTACTTTAAACGCAAAAAATATAAGTAAATTAAAAACATAACAAACGATAAATATCAATAACTTATATAAATTATCCTTAAAATACGCACCTATTTTCATGATAAAATGTACCCTAGTCCTTTTCTTGTATCTATTGCATCAGCATAACCTATTTCTTTTAATTTATTTCGGAGTCTACTTATATTAACTGTTAAAGCATTTTCATTAACATAATAAGTATTATCCCATAAAGCTGTCATAAGTTCATCACGAGTTACAATTTTATTTTGATTATTTAGTAAATAGGAAAAAATAATCATTTCATTTTTCGTTAATTCTATTTCAATACCATCTTTCTTAATTATTCCTTTTTGAAAATCAAATTTTAATTCTTTATAAGTTAGTTCATTGCCATTTGTATTGTAATTTGTCTTTGTTCTTTTTAATACAGCTCCTATTCTTAATAGTAAAATATTAGGATTATATGGTTTTATAATATAATCATCTGCGCCGTAAGAAATAGATAACGCTTCATCCATTTCTGAATTAATACTTGTAACCATAATAACCGGAATATTAGATTCTTTCCTTAAATTTTGTAATAATGCTTCGCCATTTATAAAAGGGATATTTATATCAAGTAAAATTAAATCTGGCAATACTTCTAATATTTCATTTAAAGCATTTTTAAAATCATTTAAAATGATTGCTTCATAATTATTATTTTCCAAAAGTTGAGAAAGTTCATTACAGATTAATTCTTCATCTTCAACTATCATAATTTTGTTCATATTTCACCACATTCTAAATATTATTATACCACGTATAATAACTAAATCTATCTTACATTTTTGTAATATAAACATTTAAAAGATTGTAAAGATGATTTTCATTTTTCTAAATTACTTATAATAATTATATAAAAAAGTAAACACATCATTTTGTGTCTACTTCTATATTACAAATATAAATTTTTATTAATTTATATACTAACAATTAAAATATTAAGAATTAACCATTAATATCTGTTGATCTTTAATTAAATCATAATACAATGGATAATTATCTGTTACATAAGCCATACCAATCATAGCATAATGTGAATTAATATCATTTACCTGTCTAAATTTAAAAATATAATTTCTAGGTGTTATTGTCACTTTCCTTATAAGAATATTCCAAATCAAAATTTCTACCAAAATAATGATTTTTCTTACTATAAGTTATAGCTGTACACATAGTATTTTCTCCTTTTTTTAAATCATCATATTAATTTTGTTATTATTTATTCTTCACGAAGTATAGCTCCACATTTCTTCTCTAAAACCTTCAATATACTATTCATCTTTTTATTTATTTGTTCTGATGTCATCGTAGTTCCTTCATTAATCATCCTAATTTTTAAAGTAATAGATTTTTTCCCTTCAGGTATTTGATTACCTTTGTATTCATCAACAAACTCTATTTCTTTAACTAAAGATTTTATACTTTCTTCTATGTTAATCCATTTAATATTTTCATCAACTAAAACCGATAAATCTTTTTCTACTAATGGTAACTCTGGTAATTTTTCATATTTATTAGTTCTTGAGTTATATGGTATTAATTTATCCATATTTATCTCAAACATTGCTACATTAGTTCTTTTAATTTTTGATTCATTCATAACTTGATATGATAATAATCCTAAAGAGCCTATAATCTTATTATTAATAGTAACATTTAAATACGCATTAACATCAGCCCAATTTGGTTTTTGTAATTGTTCTAATTTAATATTTTCCATATGGCAATACCTTGCCATGTTTTCTAAAACACCTTTTGCTTCAAAAAATATATTTTGAGCATTTTTACCTACTATACATCCTGTTAAATAATTTTCTTGAATTGGTAATATTTCATCTGTTGATGAAGGTCTATAATCACCCTTTTTATAAACTTGTTTAACTTCAAATAATTTAAATTCATCATAATATCTTAAATTTTTACAAATAGCTTCTAACATTCCTGGTATTAAAGAGCTTCTTAAATATGCTAATTCTGGTGCAGGTGGAGTTGCCAATTTTAAAGATAAATCCATATCTATTTTAGCTATCTTAATATATTTTTCATCTATCCAAGGATAAGTATAAATTTCATAAAAACCACATCTATATGATAAATACTCCCTTATTTTTCTATCAAGTAATACATCGTTTTGTTTTATAGCATGTTCTATTTTAATAGAAATTGGTTTAGCATCAAAACTATCAAATGAAAGTATTCTAGCAATATCCCCCATTACATCATCTTTAATTACTACATCACCTGTTGATCTCCAACTTGGAACTACAATATCATATTCACCATTATTATAAGATAATTTATAACCAAGGGAAGTTAAAATTTGATTTATTTTATCTCTTGATATTACTTTTCCTAATCTTTTATTTAAAAACTCTTCACTTACTTTAATTTTATTTTGTTTAGTTTCATGTTTATAAGTATCTGAATATTTAATAATTTTACTATCAGGAAAAATTTCTTTAATTAGTTGTAAAGCTAAATTTAAACCCTGATCAACTCTTTGAGTATCTATTCCTTTTTCATATCTAATAGATGACTCTGTCTTCTCTGCAAATCTTTTCCCTGTTTTTCTAATTGTTGAGGCTGTAAAATTAGCCACTTCTAATACAATTCCTGTCGTATTAGGTAAAATAGAATCCTTTTTCCCACCACGAATACCAGCTAAAGCCATAGCATCATTTTCATCACATATAACTAAATCATCTTTAGTAAGTTGTATTTTATTATTATCAAGTAATAATAATTCCTCATTTTCAAAAGCATTTCTAACTATTATTTTTTCCCCATTTACATGAGTTCTATCAAAAGCATGAAGTGGTTGCCCTACAACCATCATTACATAATTAGTAATATCTACAATTGCATTTATTGGTCTTTGCCCTGTTTTAGATAATAATGCCTTCATCCATATTGGAGATTCTTTTTCATAAATTCCATCTATTTCTACTCCAACATATCTATTACATTTATCTGGTTCTTTTATTTCAACATTATATTTAGGTAAATCTTTATCTATATCATAATTAGGTAATTCTTTTAAAGGCACATTATATATAGCTGATAATTCTCTAGCAATTCCGTAATGTCCCCATAAATCTGGCCTATTAGATAAAGATTTATTATCTATTTCTAATACTGTATCATTCATATCGATTACATCAGCTATATTATCTCCAGGATTACAATTAATACCCTTTAAATCTACTATTTCAGTTTCTTCTAAAGCAGGGAAAAAATCATTCAAATAAACTTCAGAAGCGGCACAAATCATACCATAGGAAGCCTCACCTCTCATTTTAGTTTCTTTAACCTTTACTGGTTCACCTTCACCATGCCATACAACATAAGCTCCTGGTTTTGATACCACAACCAATTCATTTTCATAAAGATTCGTACCCCCACATACTATTTGAACTGGATTATCAGTACCAATATCAGTAATACATATTTTTAATCTATCAGCATTAGGATGCTTTTTTATTTCTAAAATTTTACCAACTACAATATCATGATATTTTAAAGCAGTATTTTCGACATTTTCAACTTCAACAGTACGAAGCGTTAAATCTGCTGCGATTTGTTGATCAGTTAAATCTTTAGGTAATTCAACATATTTTTTTATTAATCTTAATGATACTCTCATATTATCGTCCTTCCTATTTAAATTGTTTTAAAAATCTTAAATCTGCACTATGAAATAATCTGACATCATCTACTCCATATCGCATCATTACTAGTCGATCTAATCCTATATTAATATAAAAACCTGTCCACTCTTCTGGATTAAGTCCTGCTGATTTTAAGACATTAGGGTGAATAACTCCCCCTGGCATAACTTCAATCCAACCATTATGATTACATACCTTGCATCCTTTTCCACCACAAACTAAACATTCCATATCTATTTCATATCCTGGTTCAGTAAATGGGAAAAATCCTTCTCTCATTCTAGTATTTATTTTTCTACCAAATACTTTCTCTAAAATAGTTTGAATCATTACCATTCCTGATGAAAATGATATATCTTTATCAACAATTAAGGCTTCATATTGAACAAATGCCCTTTCATGTCTAGCATCAGTAGTTTCATTTCTATATGCTCCTCCTGGATAAACAAATCTTGCTGGTGCTCCATGACGCATTAAATATCTTACAGATCCCCCAGTTAAATGTGGCCTTAAGCATAATCTCTCTGCCCCAGATTTTGCCTCTGTTCCCTCTATCCAATAAGTATCCATAGACTCTCTAGCAGGGTGATCTTTAGCAAAATTCAAATTATCAAAAGCATATTTTTCACTACTAATATCATCCTCACTATATAAATCAAATCCTAACGATAAAAAAGCATCATTTAAATCATACTTCATTTGAGTAATTGGATGAAGTGCTCCTTCATTAACCTTATGACCAGGCAAAGTCAAATCAATAGGTCCATCTAATACACTCATAGATGAAATAATTTCTTCTTCCTTCCCATGTAATTTATCTATAAATAAATTTTTTATCTCTGTTGTAAACATCCCAATTGATTTTTTATCTTCATTAGATAAACTGCTCATTGACTTTAATACTTGTGATAACTCACTTTTTTTACCAGTTAATTCTTTTCTAACATCTTCAAGTTCAGAAATATTTTTAATATTTTCAATTTTTTTTAATCCTTTAATTTTAATATCTTCTAATTTTTCTTTCATAAATTATCATCCTTTCTTTTATTAAAATTATTATCTAAACTAGTTATTTCTATAAATAATAAAAAACGAGCAAAACATCCATAAAGGACGAATTACTCGTGGTACCACCTTTTTTTATAGTATTTATACTACCTCTTGTAGATTAACGCTCTTTCACGATTTGATTCCATTATTGAAATTCATTAATTTGCCTTTCTATTATGGTTCTCAGTCAATGGCCATAAATTCCTGTACAGAGTTTCAAATTAACTACTTAGATAACTTCTTCATCAAAAAATATAAATAGATTATATAATTTTTTTACTACTTTGTCAATACCTCTTAACTATTTACAGCAAGTAACTATTTACAGCAAGTACAATATTTATTATTAACTTAATTTTAACATATTTTTTTATCTTTACTATAATCTTTTTAAATATGCCTTAGTTGAATTCAAACATTCTCCATACTTTTCTCTAAATTTATCTATATTATCTATAGCCTTGTTTGGATAATCCATATATACTGCCAATTGTTTGATATATTTAGAATTTCTAATTTTCCTCAATGCTATTGCTTCAATTTGTCGGACTCTTTCTCTGGTTAAATGATACTTTTCCCCTACTTCCTCCAAAGTCATAGGATTCTGACCATTAAATCCATATCTTAACATTAAAATATCTATAGTTCTTTGATCTAAATTACACTGTTTAAACAAAAGTTTAACATTATCTAATAATGTACTTGCTACAGCCAAATCCTCTGGTGTAACTTCATTATCAGGAATCAAATCCTCTAATTCTATATCAGCATCAGTTCCAATCAATGTATTTATACTTAATGTAGTTAAATGAACATTATATAAACTTTTTATTTCAGATATAGTCATATTTAATTCCTTTGCCACTTCATCAACAGTTGGTTTTCTATTTAACTTGATTTTTAATTCAGCTATAGCATTCTTAATGGATAATATATTCCAATATTTATTGACTGGCACTTTGATATTTCTACCTCTTTCTGCAATTGCTCTAGTAATTTCAGCTTTAATCCAATATGAGGCATATGTTGAAAATTTACATCCTAAAGATGAATCATATTTATCCACCGCTTTCACTAAACCTAAATTTCCTTCTTGAATAAGATCCAAAAAAGATAAACCAAGATTATTATATCTTTTTGCAATAGCAACAACTAATCTTAGATTGCTTTCAATAAATTGACTCCTAGCTTTTTTATCACCATAAGCAGTTTTTTTAGCAAGTTCTCTTTGCTGAGACTCAGTTAATAAAGGTTTTTTACTAATATCTTTAAAATACATTTCTAGGCTATCATCTATGTCATATTCAAAATTCTCATAATCATCGTCAAATTCTTTTACCTCAATATTATTCAGCATACAATAAATATCAATTATTGAAAGTAACAAACGATCATCAAATATATTTTGTATTTTTCCTGATATAATTGGTAACTGATATCCTTCAAATATAAAATCTATCATTTGCTTAAATAAACTATTTTTTTCTATTAATTCAATTAATAGATCTGGATCTGGAGTAAAATTATATGATTCTAAAAAAGAACTAAATTTTTTAAAATATTTCAAAGAATCTTCCTTTGATGTCATAGTAGCAAAATTCTGATTTATATAACTATTTAAAATATTAAATGCTTTTTTATAATTCAACATAATTTCTCAACTCCTTTTGACTTTGAATTTTTATTTTACTTTTAATAAAATCTATATAATTTTGATTTTCACTATAACTTTTTTTAGAATCAGAAATTTCTCTTAACACTAATTCATAAAAATATTTATCATTAACAATATTAAATAACATCTCATATATTTGTTTGAAATCTAACTTTTGGCTTGCATTTATATTTAATTCCATTTTTCTGCCTCCTCATTAAATTTTTATAAAAATTTAATTAATATTTTAGCACTTTTATTTATTATAGTAAATATATAAATTCATATTAAATATAAAAAATAGTTATATAATATTAACCAATGAATATAATAGTTTTACTTTATATAAAACAAATATCTAAAGTAATTGGTATTTATATCAATAACTATTTAATAATAATATCTGATAAACAATGTTATAGATAACTATAATCTCATAATTATAATCACTTTTTTATATTTTAATTATTAACTTCAATATCTCCATAATCATTTTCAATATCAATATTAACATCTAAAAATTTATCTATAATAATATCTCTATAAGAATTTTTAATATTAATATCTCCCTTATAGTTTTCTGGTAAATATATTTCTATTTTTGATGATTTTTGTTTAAAACAAAATCCTATACAGTTTTTTTCAGTTGTTTTAACAGTAAAAGTATCATCCTTTGTATCTACATTAGTAGAATTTTTCTCCATGAATTATTGCTTTAAATTCATTTGTATCAGATTTTTTATATAAATTTTGCTTATAGTTGAATCTATTATAATTTTACTAAAGTCTTATTCATAAGTTTTATCTAATATTAATTGATGCTAATTTTTAAACCAAACTTGAAATTTTTAATCTTAAAACCATTTTTGAAAAAAACAACAACAAATATAGAAAATGCTACCACAATAACCGATAATATAATAATTAGTGCTACAACAAATTTTTTATTTTTATATTTAAAACTCCATTAAAATGACATTTACATCAGTACCAAACTTAATGATATAAATCAAGCATTCTTAAATAAATACAATTTATAAAAATTAATTATATCTAGCATATATTATTTAGCTTTTTTAATATTTTTCTTGATAAGTTCCTTAAAATTTTCAATTTCTGTAGATTTTTCTTCTATATCATTTACATCATCGAAACTTTTTCTTTTTTTAACATCACTTAAATTTAAACAACTTAAAATTTTACCCAAAATTGATTGAAAATTTATTTTTATTCCTTTGCTTACTTTAAAATTTGTTTTCTCAAGCCTTACTCCATCGAAACTGCCTGTTATTTCTACATCACATAGGTTTGAACAACTTAAATCCTTGTTATACACCGTTTGGGGATTTATTTTGGCTCCTTTGCTTCCTTGGAAATTTGTATATTCAACATAAGCTCCATCAAAATTGCCCGTTATTTCTACATTATATAAGTTTGAAAAACTTAAATCCTTATTATAGACTATTTGAGGATTTATTTTAATACCACTTAAACTTTTAAAATTAATTTTAGCTACAGATACATTGTCAAAAGAAATATTACTAAAATCTATTTTTTCATATATTTCCATCCAATCTGGTTTAAAACTATAATAACCTTTTTCATTTGAAAATAAAATTTGTTTAACTAATGTTTTATCTATTCCTTCAAGTAATATCTTATTTTTTACTTTAATGTCAGAAATATTTTTATAAAAATAATCAGTTAATTTTTTTATAAATTCTTTACTATATGTTTTTTCCATAAATTCCTCCTAAGTTTTTTTGTTTTATATTATACCATATATTTTTATTTTTGTTATATAAAATATATTTAATTTTAAATTTTCTATACTTAAAATATAATAAAAAATTTTTTTATTATCAATAATTTTAAATATTTATTCAATATAGAGAACAATTGTAAATTATTTTTCTTTTTTATCTCTATTATTATGATTATTTCATTGTTAAATATTTTGTTTACCGAATATATTTTATCATAATGAAAAAACTCCTTATTAAGGAGGTTATTCAACTAAAAAATTTGTTTAACAATGAGTTTTACTTATTTTAATTTTATAATTAATATTTAAATATTTTTGAATATAATAATTTTACTAAATTAACAATATCTCTATCATATATTTTTTTTGATTCATCAAAATAAAGAATTTCATTTTTTAATTTAGGAAGCAATTCAATTATTGAATCTAATTTCTGTTTGTTTTTGAGACATGAAATCCACCTGCCTCTACCTAACCAAGCTAATTTATCTGCATCTTTTAATAATAATCCTTCTTTATTTTTAGGATACATATTCCATTTATGATTTTCTATTGTTTGACAACATTTATCTATAAAAACATCACTATAAAATGTTTTCTTTAATTCTTCTTTAAGCATTTTAGAAGATAATTGTTCATGACCACTATCTTTCTTTATTCTACCTACATCATGCCAATATGCACTTACAATACATACTTCTTTATCTATGTTATCATCTATATTATTTAAAAGCTCTTTTGTATAGTTAACTACATCATACATATGATTTATATCATGCTCGTTATCTTTAATCATATTCATATAGTTTTTAGCAATATCTATAATTTTTTTATGTTTAGTTTCTATATCTTCATATATCATAATTACACCTCAATCCATAATTTAATCTATTCTTTTCACTAACAGATTATAAACAAATATTTTCGGTTCCTTAAAGTAATATAATTAAATAAACCTATCTTTTTAGCTCCATGATAATATTTAACATTTGCAAAAATAATATCTGCTGGTTGTTTAAATAATCATTTACCATAAAATATTTAGCATACGTATCATTGGAATTTCCAAATCAAAATACATTTATTTTTAACTCTATTTTTCTTTTTCATAAGTAACCACTTTCATATTGCATAATTCTTTAAGTCCATATTTGCTATTGTTTTTACCTATTCCTGATTTTTTGTATCCTCCAAATGGATTGCAAGGTCTTAAGTAATAAAGATTATTTAAAGCTATCATTCCTGTTTTTAATTCTTTAACTACTTTATTAAATTTTGTCATATCAGAAGTGTATATATATCCACCTAAACCATATTGTGTATCATTAGCTATTTCGATAGCCTCTTCAATCGTCTTAAAAGTCATAATTGGTATAACTGGTCCAAAAACTTCCTCATTATATATCCTCATATCTTTTGATATATTAGTTAATATCGTTGGTAAATAATAGTTTCCATTATTTAATTCTAACTTTTTTCCACCACATATCACTTTTGCACCCTTTTGTATTGCATCTTCTACTTGATCTTCTAGTTTTTTTAATTGTGATACTGATACAAGAGGACCAATATCTGTTCTTTTATCCAATGGATCTCCAACTATCTTATTTTTAATAACATCTTTCAATTTTTTACAAACTTCATCAAATTTATCTTCGTGAACAATAAGTCTTTTTTGTCCATCACATATTTGACCGGTATTAGCAAATTTATTAATATAAATAGAATCTATTATTGAATCTACATTGGCATCTTCAAAAACAATTCCTGGTGCTGATCCTCCACATTCAAGAATAATAGGAATAAACTTTTCTCCTGCTTTTTTATACAAATATTTTCCTGTTTCTGTACTACCTGTAAAGCATATCATATCAATATCTTCATTTATTAAGTTTTTTCCAATTTCACCATCACCGTATATAACATTATAAACATTTTGAGGAAGAACACTAGAAACAATATCATAAATATATTTACTGCATAAAGGAACATTTTCTGAATGTTTAATAATTACTGTATTACCAACAATTAAATTAGATATAGCTTGCCATACAAAACTTGAAAATGGAAAATTCCAAGCAATAATTACTGCTACAACTCCTTTTGGCTCAAAAATAATTTTATCAATTTCATATTCATCTTCATAGGTAATTTCATTAATAACAATTTTTTTTACATTTTCGATATACCATTTTATACATTCGAGTCCACTTTCTATATCTAATAATGATTCTGATATTGGCATCCCCATTTCATTCGTAATTAATTGTGCAAGTTCTTTTTTTCTTAAGTTTATTTCATTATATAATTTATTAATAAAACTAATTCGTGCATCTATACTTAAATATCCCCAACTTTTAAAAGCCTGCTTACTATTTTTAACTATTTCCTTTATTTTTTGAATAGATGTTGATTCTATTTCTCCTAATAATTTATTATTAGATGGATTATATGATTTTATAGTCATATAGCGCCTCCTAATTTTATTATACTATATTTATTAAAAGTTTAAAGTAATTAAGAGCGTTTTTTTATTTTAGATTTAGAAATAATTTGGCTAAATACATCATCATTAATTGTTTTATGATCTTCAAGATATTTTTTTATTTCGGAAACATACATATCAATGTTATTTATATCAAAATTAATATTCATATTTTTCATTTTTTTGATTATGGCATGTTTTCCCGAATGAATACCAATAACAATGTTATCTTCGTTAACACCCAAAGCACTTGCATCAATTATTTCATAGGTGTTTTTATTTTGTATTATTCCATGTTGATGAATACCTGCTTCATGTTTAAAAGCATTTTCTCCAACGATTGGTTTATTTCTTTGAACTAAAGAACCAGTTATATCAACTAACATTTTACTAGAATTTATTATTTCTTTAATGTTAATATCTGTTTTAACATTATAATAATCATTTCTAACATTTAAAGCCATAACAATTTCTTCAAGAGCAGCATTACCAGCTCTTTCACCTATACCATTAACAGTACATTCCACTTGTGTAATACCTTCTTCAATACCAGATAAAGTATTAGCAACAGCTAATCCTAAATCATTATGACAATGAGTTGATAATTCAACATTATTAATATTAGGAACATTATTTTTTATATAGTTAATAATATTTCGATATTCATTAGGTACAATATATCCAACTGTATCTGGTATATTAATGACATTAGCACCACTTTCGATAGCAATAGTAATTACTTTTACCATAAATTCTTTATCTGTTCTAGTGGCATCTTCCAATGAAAATTCAATATCTTCACATAAGCTTTTAGCATACTTAACCATACTTCTAACTTTCATTAATACTTCCTCCTCAGACATATGAAGTTTATCTTTCATATGAACTTTAGAGGTAGCAATAAATACATGAATACGTTTTTTCTTAGCAAATATTAATGATTTATATGCTTTATCAATATCATCTTTATTGCATCGAGCAAGTGATGTAATAATAGGTTTTTCTATATTTTTAGAAATTTCTTGTATAGCTTTTAAATCTTTTTCACTACTAGCTGCAAAACCAGCTTCAATGATATCAACATTTAGTTTTTCAAGTTGTTTAGCAAATTTCACTTTTTCTTCTAAAGACATACTACATCCTGGTGATTGTTCACCATCTCTCAAAGTTGTATCAAATATTTTTATTTTTTTCATAACTTTCCTCCAAATAAAAAATGGCCTAATTATTAATTTATAAATTAAATATTAAGACCATTTATAAGTTTTATAAAATAATTAAACACTACAAATAGGCCTTATCACAGGAATAAGGCTAGGAGTAAAGCATTAACTTTTAATGAATTATATTTTTTCATATAAATTCCTCCTTTGTTAGCTTAATTATAACATCACATATTTTGAATGTCAATGTTAAATATTTTTAAATAAAACATATATAATTAAATTATCAACATTAAAATATTACTTAATATATTATATAAACTTTGACTATAGATATAACAACCAGTTCCAATTATAAGATTAGTTAATAAAAATTTTAAATCAATATAGTTTATAGATGGTAAAAAAATTTTTTATATTACTATTTTCAACTTTATAATAAATGTTAATATTGATGCTTATTGCAGAACCTACATTATCCAACTTGTTATATCACTATCTGATACATTACTTGAAAATATACGCGCACTTATAAAATTAAGATTAATATAAGTACTTTTTAAAGTATTAAAACTGTTTATGACACTAGATCCACCTGATGTTGCAAATACATAGATTTTTTTATTTTCAAGATTATTTTCTTCAATAAATGTATTGATGATTGTTGGAGCTAAATTCCACCATACAGGAAATCCAATTAAAATAGTATCATAATCGCTTAAATTAGAAACTTTATTTTTTACTTCTGGTCGACTTGATGGATTATTCATTTCAACTGATGACCTACTATTACTATTAGTCCAATCTAAATCATCGTCTGTATATTTATTTACGGGTTCAATTTCAAATAAATCTCCACCACTATACTTGGCAATTTTACTTGCTACCTCTTTTGTTACTCCACTAGCTGAAAAGAAACTTACTAAAATTTTACTCATAAAATCATGTCCTTTCTTTTTATTAAAATATTTAATTCATCATTAGTTAATTCAAAAAATAAATATCCGTATTTTCTTTAATATGTTTAAATTATATCATGAATAGCTTAATATAATAAAATTTATTATATTCTCTCTAAGCTTCCACATAAAGCATTTTTCATACATCATAAACATTTTTAAAATTAATTTTTATAAATCACTTCATGTTTTTTATTTTATTATAAATATCATACCAACTAAAACATCTCAAAATATTTTTCCCTACACAATTTTTATTATAACCTGCATTAAAACAAATAACAGGTATTTCTTGTGATATTTTATTAATATTATCAACTTTATCTTCAATCATTAAGTTTATATGATTTTCTTTGCATATTTCTAATTTATCTTCTGGACTAAATATTAATTTATCATAATAAATATTATTATCTAATAACCATTTCTCAACTGTTTTACGCATTTTTATTCCCAGTTCATCATTTCGATCAGTTAAATATCTGGCAGTAATAATATAGATTTCATTCCCTTCATTTTTTAGTTTATTAATAACCTCGCTAGCATATTTTCTAGCAGGTTCCTCTGTAGCATATTTAGGTAAATATTCTGCCCAAAAATCATTATCTATATCATCACTTATTTCAAAAATATCTTTCGTTTCATATTCATTGCCATTAACTACACCATTACCAAAATGTTCGTTTACATACTTACTTCCACAGTCTAATTGATATTGCTCTATATCTGTTAATACACCATCTATGTCTATTCCTATTCTCATTATACGATACACTCCTTATTTTTCTTTATTTTTAAATAACAATCTTTAATATAGAATTTATTTTTATAATAAATATTATAAATTATAAATTGGTATATAAGGGCCGAAAACTGTCCTATGCAAATGAGAAGATGAGCCTTATTATTTCATATTTCACCACCACTATACATAATAATGCAATTTACTATAATCATATTTTTATTTGTATTATTTTTTTGGTAGTTGAAAAGGTAGTTGAGTTTTATTTCTTAACTACCTTTTATGATAATATGCATGAAATCGCCTTAAAAAACTATCATATTGACATTATTATTTTATTATATAATTCAATCAATAAAATAAATTTTTATTTCTATATTTCCTTTACTATCAATGTACTCTAACTCATAATCATAAGACCTATTATAGCAATCTATTTGATTTTCATATATTCTTTTAATTTCGCTATTTTTTCCCTTAAATGTTTCCCATTCATTTAAACTAGGTAGATTTAATTCAATATATTTAACATTAAAATCAGTAGTTGAAAAGTCAAGACTTTTAATTTTATTTAATCTCTTTTCTTATTTTTGCAACTTTAATACATTTGGTTGTTGATCTGTTGTCAACTGAATTGCAGTATCAATAAACTGA
>CANPWK010000010.1 GCA_947584105.1 uncultured Bacilli bacterium | reverse complement strand
GATGATGGTTCTGGATTTGGAAAAGTAGCATATTATTCCAGTGATAGTTGTTATGATTATAATAATAAAAATAGTTGTGAAAAAGATTATGATAGTTCTGACATTAAATATATAGTAGATGAGTGGGCCAATAAAAAGTTAGGGACAAGTGATTTAAAAAGTGTTTCAATTAATATAAATGGAAATAGTAAAAGCTATACATCAAGATTAATTACTAGCAATGAACTAATTAATGATTTTGGATATAATAAAAGAGATTACAACATTAATTATTATTATCCTACAGATAAAACACCGGGTTTTATTTATATGTACGGTACTTGGACAATGGATACATTTATTATTAAAGCCATTATTACAACAAGATTAGCTTATTTTTCTTCTTATAGTGATAGTGTATATTCTCAAGATTTTGTCAGACCAGTAGTTAATGTAAGCAAAACAGCTGATATAGCTAAGCTTACAAGTTTAAGACAAATTAAACAAATTACAGATACTGACTTTAAAACTGGTGACATATTAGAGTATAAGGGTATAGAGTTTTATGTTATGAAAGATAATGGAAATTATCTAACACTTTTAAAAGCAACCCCTCTAACTACTGAAGAAGTAGATACTTATGGTAAAGATCATATCAATAATAATAAAAAGAAAACTGCCTATGATTTTGGTGGTTATGGAGGGGTAGTTTATACTTCTAAAACTGATTGTTCAAATAATACTTGTTCTGATTATGATAAATCAGATATTAAGTATGTTGTTGATAATTGGTCTAAATCAATTGATGGTTTAGTTAAAGATAAATTGGGATATAAAGCAAGACTATTAACTTATGATGAGTTAGTAGACCCTTTAAATTATATTTTTATTAATAGTAGTCGTATTAATGTTAGAACTTCTGTTACTTATGATGATATAATGCTTAATGTGGTTAGTTATTGGACTATGACGCCATATTATGATTATCCTAACGCTGTTTATTTTGTAACTGGTGGTCATATTAGTGGTAGTACATATTATTATTTTGATAATAAAGATTCTGAAACTCAAAATAATACTCAAGTTGCTACAATTAGACCAGTAATAAATTTAGCTAAGCCAAAGGCTAGTACAAATAGTAGTGATAGTAGTAGTAAAAATAAAGTAAGTGTCCCAGATACTTTACTTAAAAGTCCAATATTTATAGTAATTATTGGAATAGTTTTAATAGCGATAGCAACCATAACAGTAAGTTTGATATTAAAAAAGAAAAAAAATTAGTTTACACAATTATTTTGTAAGCTTTTTTTATTGTATATAAAACAATTGCAATCCCTAAAAATAAATGATATAATCTTTAAAGAAAGAGGAGATTTGTTTGAGAGAATTTAGTGAACAAGAATTAGTTAGAAGAGATAAATTAGCAAATATTAAAAATCCATATCCTGATAAATATGAAGTTAACTATTCCCTAAAGGATGCTAGAGAACTTGAAGATGGGGCTACTAATGTTAAAGTAGCAGGTCGTATTATTTTAATGAGGAAAATGGGCAAAATGGCTTTTTTAACTCTTGGTGATATTGAAGGAAGAATTCAAGTATCTATTAAATTAGATTGTGTTGGTGAAGAAGCTTACCAATTTTTTAAGACTAATATTGATTTAGGAGATTTTATTGGTGTAGAAGGTGAAGTATTTACTACTCATACAGGCGAAAAAACAATTAGAGCTGCTTCTTTTCAATTTTTAGGTAAAGCTTTAAGACCTTTGCCAGAAAAATTTCATGGCTTAGAAGATATTGAAACAATTTATCGTGAACGTTATGTTGATTTAATTATGAATGAAGATGCAAGAAAAAAATTTTTATTTCGTAGCAGATTTAGTCGTGAAATTAGAAATTATTTAGATAGTTTAGGATATATAGAAATTGAAACACCAATATTATCTAATAAAGCTAGTGGTGCGAATGCAAAACCATTTATTACTCATCATAATGCATTAGATACAGACTTTTATCTACGTATTGCTCCCGAAACTTATTTGAAAAGAGCCGTAGTTGGAGGATTTACTAAAGTTTTTGAAATTGCTCGTTGTTTTCGAAATGAAGGAATGGATGCAACTCATTTACAGGATTTTACTATGTTGGAAGCATATGGTGCATATTTAAATTATAAAGATAATATTATGCTTACTAAAAATTTATTACAAACAGTTATAAATAATATATTTGGAACATTAAATATTTATGTAGGTGATAAAGAAGTAGATTTATCTGGTGATTGGGAGATTATCTCATTTAGAGATTTACTTTTAAAATATTGTAATATAGATTTGAATGAATATAATAATAAAGAGAAATTATTAAAAAAGATTATAGAAGATAAAATAGAAATAGATAGTGATACACCACTTGAAAATTTAGGTTATGGTAATTTAGTTGATCAATTATATAAAAAAGTGGCTAGACCACATGTTATTAAACCGATTTTTTTAACAGAGCATCCAATTGATTTATCACCATTAGCTCGTGCGAATGATGATAATAAAAATATTACTGATAGATTTCAGTTGGTAATTAATGGTTCAGAAATTATCAATGGTTATTCGGAATTAGTTGATCCACTTGAACAAGAAAGAAGATTGAAAATTCAAGCAGAGTTAAAATCTAATGGTGATGATGATGCTATGCCTATGGATATGGATTATATTTATGCAATGGAATATGGTATGCCTCCAATTAGTGGATGGGGTATGGGAATTGATAGAATAGTTCAATTACTTACTAATTCTAGTAATATAAAAGATGTAATATTATTCCCTCTTATGAAAAATAAAAATTAGGTGTTTTATGATATTATATGTAGTGAGACATGGCGAAACTAAGAAAAATAAATATGGTGTAATTCAAGGTCAAACAGAATGTGATTTATCGGAAAAAGGAATTAATGAGGCTAAAAAATTAATCCCAGTTGTAAAAAATCTTACAATTGATGTTGTAATTTCTTCACCACTTAAAAGGGCTTATGATACAGCCAAAATTATTACTGAAGAAAAAATGCCAATTAATATTGATGATAGAATTATTGAAAGAAATTGGGGACTTTGTGAGGGAGCATCAATTGATGATGTAGATACAGTAAAATGTTGGAATTTCTTTTTGAATAATTCAGATAATGGTATTGAAAAAGTACAAGATTTATTAAAGAGGGTATCAGAATTTTTGGAAGATATAAAAGCAAAATATAGTGATAAAAATGTTTTAGTAGTAGCTCATAGTGCAATTTTAAGAGCCATTCATTATTGTTTACATTCAATTCCAGAAGATGGGGATATGAGTAAAATTGAGATACCAAATTTAAGAATTATTGAATATGAAGTTTAAATAAGAAAGAGGTTATTTATGAAAATATTAGCAGTTAATTGTGGTAGTTCATCATTAAAGTTTCAAATGTATGAAATGCCAGAGGAGAAAGTTTTAATATCAGGTGTTTTTGAGAGAATTGGAATTGACAATAGTTTTTATAGTTATAAACTAAATGGTGAAAAAATAAAAAAACAAGCATACTTAAAAGACCATAAGGAAGCTGTAAAAATATTATTAGATGAGTTGATTAGTAATAAGATAGTTGAAAGTTTAAGTGAAATTAAAGGAATTGGTCATCGTGTTGTTCAGGGAGCTGATAAATTTGATAAAAGTGTTTTAATTACTGATGATGTTATTAAAACAATTGATGAGTTATCAGCACTAGCTCCTTTGCATAATCCTGCTGCTATTGTAGGAATTAATGCATTTATGAAAGCTGTTAAAGATGCTAAACATGTTGCAGTATTTGATACAGCATTTCATCAAACTATGGCTAAGGAAGCATATATTTATGCCTTACCATATTATTTATATAAAGACTATGGTATAAGAAAATATGGTGCGCATGGTACGAGTCATAAATATATAACAAAAGTAATGCATGATTATTATAAAGAAAATAAAAAATTAATTATTTGTCATCTTGGTAGTGGAGGTAGTATTACTGCTGTAAAGGATGGACGTGTTGTGGATACTTCTATGGGGTTTACACCTAATGCTGGTATAGTAATGGGAACACGTTGTGGAGATATTGATGCTTCTATTATCCCTTATATTATGGATAAATTAAATATGAATACTAATGATATTGATAAATTAATTAATAAGGAAAGTGGTCTTAAAGGAATTACTGGTGGTATTACTGATTCCAGAGATATAGAAACTGGTATAGAAGCTAATGATGAAATGTGTGATTTAGCTCAGAAAATTTTTGTTAGAAGTGTAGTTAATTATATAGCTAAATATTATGTTTTATTATCTGGAGCTGATGCTATTTGCTTTACTGCTGGTATTGGTGAGAATTCATCTTTAACAAGAGAACAAATTATGGATAATTTAAAAGTATTAGGAGTTAGTTTAGATAAAGAGGCTAATAAAGCCCGTGGTACATTTACAAAAATATCATCAAACTCTTCTAAGATTGATTGCTTTTTAGTTCCAACCGATGAAGAAGTAATGATTGCTCTTGATACATATAATCTTGTTAAATAAACACTTACTTAAAAGTGTTTATTTATTATGAACATAAAAATAAAGGTGCAGTATGAATAATAGAGAAGTTTATAAAATTAAAGGATTTAATTATCATTTTTTTAGTAAAATTCCTAATGATGTTATAACAGTTAAATATAATGATATTACAAAAACCTTAAAAACAAATAATAAAAAATTTCAATTTACATTGTTTCCATGGATTGTTCAAAAATTTTATAGTAATCGTGGACATTATCATGAAAAATTACCGAATTCAATAACTAATTTAAATAATAAGTTGATGATTAAGTATTATTTGTCTTATGATTTTATTATATCTGATATAATCAAATTTTCAAATTATGAATTAAATGAAGATCATAATATTTATTCAAGAATAAATGACCTTATAACTTTGGCAATAAAACAATATATTATTAGTATTTCTTTTAATGATTTTATATATTTAATTAATTCTATTTATCAATTACAATATAATAATACTGATTTAGATATAACAAGTATTCAAACTATAAAGAATACTATAAATAATGTGTTAAATAATTATGGAATAGATATATATAATATCAAAATAAATAATATAAAGTCTCCATATATAAAATATAAATTAGATAATTTATATTATGGTACTTATTCCGAAACAAATGAGATATTATATTTAGTTAAAAATGGTTTGCTATCTGATGATAATAATCTTTGCTTTGAAAATATTATTAATTTTTATCCTAGTGGTAAAGAATTATATTTAAATAATTTAAATGATATTATTCCTTTAGCTAATTTTATTGGGAAAAAAGAATACGAAAATACAGATAATATTTGGAGTTTATTTGATAACTATTCTAAATTATATAAAATAAATATCAAGCAAAAATCTTTATATAGTAAAGTGAAATAATAGTCACTTTTCTTTTTTTATTATTTAGTGTATAATTATCATAGATTGGATGATTATATGAATGTTTATAAAAGAATATATAGAGAAATAAAAAAATATCAAACTATAGTGATTGCACGACATATAGGGGCTGATCCTGATGCTTTAGGTAGTACTTTGGGACTAAAAGATGTTATTTTAAATACATTTCCTAATAAAAAAGTTTATACTGTTGGAACTCCCGCTAGCAAACATAAATATATAGGGCAGTTAGATACTTTTGATGAAAGTATGTATAATAATAGTTTGCTTATAGTGTTGGATACTCCTGATATTAAAAGAGTAGATGGAGTTGATCCATTAAAATTTTCAAAAAAAATAAAAATAGATCATCATCCTCTTGTGGATAAATATTGTGATATAGAAGTAATAGATACTTCATCTAGTAGTGCTTCTCAATTAATTTTAGAATTAGTTTTTTCGACTAAGTTAAAGTTAAATAAAAGTGGTGCTGAAAAATTATTTACTGGTATAGTTGGTGATACAAATCGCTTCTTGTTTTATTATTCATCATACCGTACTTTTTATTTAGTTTCTAGATTATTAAAAGAAACTAATATTGATATTACTAAAGTATATGAATCAATGTATTTAAAATCAATTGAAGATAAAAAATTACAGAGTTATATTGTAAATAATATTAAGATTACTGATTATTCTCTTGGATATATTATGATTAATCAAGATATATTAGATGAATTAAATACTGATGTAGCAACAATTACTAATATTGTTAATGATTTAACATATATTAAGGAAATGGTTGCTTGGGTTATTTTTGCTTATGATAAAGCTAATAATAATATTAGAGCTTCTATCAGATCAAGAGGACCAATTATTAATGAGATTGCTAGTAAATATAATGGTGGAGGTCATATATATGCATCTGGAGCAAGGCTTGATAATTTTGATGAAGCATTAAAAATGGTAGAGGATTTAAATGATGTGTGTAAGACTTATTTGGATAAAATATAGATCGGTAAGGTGATTATATGAAAACAATTAAAGATTATAACTTAGAAAATAAAAAAGTTATTATTAGAGTTGATTTTAATGTTCCTATGATTGATGGAAAGATTATAGATGATAGTAGAATAAAAAAGTCTTTAGACACTATTAATTATGCTATAAATCATAATGCAAAAGTAATTTTATTATCACATTTAGGTCGTATTAAAACAGAAGATGATAAGAAGAAAAATTCATTGAATATTGTTGCAAAAAGACTTAGTGAATTATTAAATATGAAGGTATTATTTTCTTCTAGTACTAGAGGAGAAGAATTAGAAAAAAAAGTGTCCGAACTTCAAAATGGGGATGTTTTGTTGATTGAAAATACTCGATATGAAGATTTAAATAATAAATTAGAATCATCTAATAATTATGATCTTGGAAAATATTGGGCTAGTTTAGGAGATATATTTATTAATGATGCATTTGGAACAGCTCATAGATCTCATGCTTCTAATGTTGGTATAGCATCACATATACCAAGCGGGATAGGCTTTTTAATGGAAAAAGAAATAAGTGTATTAAATCAAGTTAAAAAAAGTCCTAAAAGACCTTATACAGTAATATTAGGCGGTGCAAAAGTAAAAGATAAAATTGGAGTGATTAATTCACTAATTAAGGAAGCTGATTATATATTAATAGGCGGAGGAATGAGTTATTCATTTTTAAAAGCATCTGGATATAATATAGGAAATTCTTTAATTGATGAAGAATCATTGGAATATTGTAAACAATTACTAAAAAATTATAAAGATAAAATTATTTTACCGATAGATGTAGTTGCTTGTTTGAAAATAGATAACCAATCGGAAAGTAAAATATGTGATGTTAATAATATTTTAGCTACTGATATTGGGGTCGATATTGGTCCAAAAACAGTAGATGAATTTACTAAGTATATTAAATTGAGTGAAACTGTTGTTTGGAATGGAACATTAGGTTGTCATGAGATTGATAGATTTTCTAATGGAACGAAATCTATTTTAAACTTATTAAGTTTAAGTAATTGTGATACTATTATATGTGGTGGCGATACCGCATCAGCTGCAATAAATTTTGGTTATGGCGATAGTTTTAAACATATATCAACTGGTGGAGGAGCATCTTTGGAATTTTTAGAAGGAAAAAGTTTACCAGGAATAGAGTGTATAGATGAATAAGATGAAAAAGTTTTTAAATTATGCACTATTAATTGTAATAACTATTTTAGTATTATATTTTTCACTGAAGGATAATTATGATGAAATCATCAAAACATTATGTTCTGTTGATATAAAATGGTTGTTTTTAGCATTTATCATAATGCTTTTAGCTTGGTTTTTAAAAACAATTCCTCTTTATAATTTTACCAAAATTTATAAATCAGATTTTAAATTTAGAAAATCCATTATTTTAGTTTTACGTACACAATTTGTAAATGCTATAACACCATTTGCAACAGGTGGACAACCATATCAGGTATATTTTTTAAAGCAAGAGAAAATTCATACATCAACAGCAACAGGAATTATTTTAGAGAATTTTATTGTTTATCAAATAGCACTAGTTATGCTAGGACTTCTAGCATTAATTAGTAATGCAATCTTTCATTTTTTCCCATATAATAGTTTATTAATTCATTTAATTACTTTAGGTTTTATAATAAATACTATAGTTATAATAGTGTCTTTTCTAGTATCGTTTGCTAAAAGTTTTAATAAAAAAGCTCTTAATTTTGGTGTTAATGTTTTAACAAAATTTCATTTAGTTAAAGATAAAGATAAACAAATTGAAAAGTGGAATGAAAGTATTTCGAGGTTTCATGAAAGTGCTAGTATTTTAATAAAAAGAAGAAAATTATTTTTTATGATGATTTTAGTTAATCTTTTATATTTAATACTTCTATATTTAATTCCAATGATAGTTTTATTTTCAATGGGAGATTTTTCTAGTGTTAATATTTTTACATCTATAGTTGCTTCTGCTTATGTTATGCTTATTGGCTCATTTGTTCCAATTCCAGGAGGTACTGGAGGATTAGAATATGGATTTATTAAATTCTATGGTAAATTTATATCTGGTAGTATTCTTTCAGCAGCAATGTTAATTTGGCGCTTTATTACTTATTATTTTGGTTTAATTATTGGAGCTATAGCATTTAATGTGAAATATAGGGGTGATAAAAAATGAGGATAGGTTTATTTACCGATACTTATGCTCCACAAATAAATGGTGTGGCAACTAGCATATTAATGTTAGAACATGCCTTAAGAAAAATGGGGCATAAAGTTTATGTCGTGACTATAAATAATGATACATTATCTTATGATTTCGGTGATGAACATATAATTCGTATTCCTGGTATTCCAACAGGTATTTATGATTATCGATTAAGTGGTATTTACCCTATTAAAGCTATAAATAAAATTAAGGAATGGAATTTGGATATTATTCATTCTCATACAGAATTTAGTATAGGTACATTTGCAAGAATTATAGCTAAACAGTTAGATATTCCAATAGTACATACTTATCATACAATGTATGAAGATTATGTTCATTATATCACTAAGGGTTATTTTAAGACTACAAGTAAAAAAATAGTGGAATATTTTACAAAATTTTATTGTGATAAAACAGCAACAGAATTGATTGTTCCAACTAAAAAGACATATGATTTATTTAAACAAAAATATAAATATGATAGAAATGTTCATATTATTCCAACAGGTATAGAAATAGAAAGATTTTATAAAAAGAATATTGACTCTAATAAAGTTGAACAGTTAAAAAAACAGTATAAGATTAAAGAAGATGATTTTATAATATTATTTGTGGGGAGAATTGCCAAAGAAAAGAATATTGATTTTTTAATTGATAATCATGCTTATTTAGCAAGAAAACATAAAAATTGTCGTTTAATGATAGTAGGTGGAGGACCGGATTTGGAACTTTTAAAGAGCAAGTCTAAAAAATTTGGCGATAATATTATTTTTACTGGTAAAGTTCCATGGAATGATGTACCTAATTATTATCATTTAGCTAATGTTTTTACAACTGCATCTCATACGGAAACTCAAGGATTAACAGTTGTTGAGGCTATGGCTGCTTCGCTTGCTGTAGTAGCTCTTAATGATGAGAGTTTTAATACTGTTATTGTAGATGGCTTAGATGGATTTTTGTTTAATGATCGTAAACAATATCGACAAGCCATGTTAAAATTAATGAGTGATAGAAATTTGCTTTTGAAAATGAGTGAACAAGCATTAGTATCTTCTGCTAAGTATTCTTCTAAATATTATGCTGAACGAGTACTTGATGTTTATAATATTGCTTTAAAAGGTAGAAATACTGAACCACGTGGCTTTTTTAAAAAAGCACGCGATGTTATGAAAAGAGGATTTCATGGAAAATAAAATTTTGATATTGAATATGAAGATGTATATGGAATTAAAAGATATAAAAGAGTATATATCTAAAGTAAATGTTACTAATGATAATATTATATTATGTCCAACAGCAATATATTTACCTTACTTTTTAAAAAAATATAAAAATTTAGCTATTCAAAATATTTATGCAGAAGATTTGGGAGCCTATACAGGTGCAATTTCTGCTTTGCAAGTAAGTGAACTTGGTATAAAATATGCTATTGTAGGGCATAGCGAATGTCGAAATCATTTTAATGAAACAGATGAGTTAATTAATAAAAAAATAAAATCAGCTTTAGATAATGGCTTGAAGGTTATTCTTTGTATTGGTGATAATTTAGAACAATATAAATCTTTAAAGACTAAAGAAGTATTGAAACAACAGCTTCATAAGGATTTATATAATATTGAAAGCCAAAATATTATTATAGCTTATGAACCTATATTTTCAATTGGGACAGGAAATGTTTTAGATAATGAGATGATTAGTAATATTATATCTTTTATAAAACAGGAATTATGTGATATGAATTTAGATTTACCGGTTGTTTATGGAGGAAGTGTTAATTCAGATAATATTAAGGAATTAATAAAAATTAAGAATGTTGATGGATTTATGGTTGGTAAATCTAGTAGTATGATTGATGAAGTATTAAAAATGATAAAAGTTGTTAGTAGTTAATAACTTTTTTGTGTGGAAATAATTCGACAAAACTAGCTAAAATATACTCTAGAGTTGTGATTTTTATTGTAGTATAATTAAATTACTTTAATAAGGAGGATATATGAAGAAAACAAGATTATTAATGATTGATGATAATACGCAGTTAGTTGAAGCAGTAGGAGAATATTTTAAAAATAATGATAAAATAGAATTAGTATATAAAGCTAGTGATGGATTAGATGGTATTAAATTAATTGAGGAAAAAGATGATTTTGATGTTATTATTCTAGATTTGATTATGCCAAATAAAGATGGAATATATGTATTAGAAGAAATGAAAAAGAAAAATATTAATAAACCGGTTATAGTATCTACTAGTTATAATGCTATGGATGTTATAAGAGAAGTTTCTGATTATGGTGTAAAATATTATCTACTTAAGCCATTTGAATTTACAGATTTGGAAAAAAGGATATTGCAATTAGACAATAAAAAGATAAGTAAAAATTTAGATTTAGGACATAATAATATCCAAATGTCTATAACAAAAACTTTACATGATTTAGGCATTCCTTCTCATATTAAAGGTTATCAATATATTAGAGAAGGAGTCGAAATAATTTTTGATAGACCAGATATTATTGGTGGTATTACTAAAGAATTATACCCAGAATTAGCAGTGAAGTTTGAAACAACTGTTTCGAGGGTTGAAAGGGCAATCCGCCATGCAATAGAGGTTAGTTGGAATCGAGGCGACTGGGATTTAATGGAGGATTTATTTGGACATAGTGTTGATATTGATAAAGCTAAACCAACTAATTCAGAGTTTATGGTAACAATAGCAGATAAGTTACGTTTAGAATATCATAAGGTATAAAATAAAAATGGAAACTTTTAAAAGTTTTCTTTTTTTTATAGACAAATATTTCAATTTATATTATAATAAAAAACAAATTTATGGAGGCAGTTATGGAAAATTTACCAGTTATACTATTAAAGGGGTTGGTATTACTTCCTAACAGTGATATTAGATTAGAATTTGATGATGAGATAAGTAAATCATTAATTGAAGTAGCATCCATATTTCATCATGATAACTTGATTGTTGTTAATCAATTTAATAACAATTTAAAAGATATAGATAAATTACCAAATATTGGTATAATTGGTAGTATAAAAAATAAGTTAGAATTGCCTAATGGTAAAAGTAGAGTAACAATTGATGGCAAAAGGCGAGTTATTATTAATAAATATTATGAACCATCATTAGATTTAATTGAAGCGTCTTTTCATTATATTGAAGATTCTATTTATGATGATATTAAATATCAAGCTTATATTAGAAAAATTTATTATGAATTGGATAATTGTATTAAAATAGTTCCTAAAATTAGTAATAGCGTTTTAAGTTTGATTGCTAATACTGATAATTTAGATTATATAACTGATGTAGTGGCAAATAATTTACCGATAAGTAAAGAGCGTTTATGTGAATATGCAAATTGTATAGATGTTTTTAAAAGAAGTGATATGATTCTACATGATATTTATAAAGAAAAACAAATATACGAAGTAGAGAAAGATTTAGATAATAAAATAAAGAAGACATTAGATAATCATCAACGAGAGTATATTTTAAAAGAAAAATTAAAAGTTATTAAATCTGAAATTGGTGATTTTTCAATTAAAGATAATGATGTAAAAAATCTTAATAATAAATTATTAGAATTAAAAATACCAGATGATATTAAATGTAGAATTAAAAATGAAATTAATAAATATAAGAATATGAATGATTTATCTCCTGAGATTAGTGTAATTCGAAAATATATAGATTGGCTTATTAATTTACCTTGGAATATAGAAACAAAAGATATAGATGATTTAGATTTAGTTCGTAATAATTTAAATAAAACTCATTTTGGGCTCGATGAGGTAAAACTTCGAATTATTGAATATTTAGCAGTAAATAAATCATCTTCAAATATTGAAAGTCCTATTATTTGTTTAGTTGGTCCACCTGGTGTTGGAAAAACTACACTTGCTTATAGTATAGCTAAAAGTATCAATAGAAACTTTATCAAAATTTCTGTAGCAGGAGTTAGTGATGAATGTGAAATAATGGGGCATATGAAAAGTTATGTTGGAGCATCCCCTGGAAAGATTATCTCAGGAATAAGAAAAGCTAAAAGTATGAATCCTGTATTTTTAATTGATGAAATTGATAAAATGAGTAAAAGTTACAATAATGATCCTACTAATTGTCTTTTAGAATTATTAGATTCTAATCAAAATAAATATTTTTGTGATCATTATATTGATGAAGCGTTTGATTTATCTAAAGTAATTTTTATTTTAACAGCTAATAATATTCAAGATATACCATCTGTTTTAAAAGATAGATTAGAAATAATTGAAGTTAATGGCTATACTGAATATGAAAAAATTGATATTGCCAATAATTATTTAATACCGAAAATTTGTAAAAATCATGCTATTGATAATTTAAAGATAACTCCAGAGGCATTATCTATGATAATTCGAAATTATACTAAAGAATCTGGAGTTAGAGATTTAGAACGTAATATTTCTAAAATAGTTAGAAAAATTATTACTTTAATTAATCCTAAGAATTTAAAAGATAAAGAAATAATTGATAAAGATAATGTTGATAAGTATTTAGGTAAATCAAAATACAATTATAGTTTAGTTTTTCCCTCTCAAGTTGGAGTGGTAAATGGTTTGTCATGTACTTCATATGGTGGCGATATTTTGCCAATTGAAGTAAATTATTATAAGGGTATTGGCAAATTAATATTAACTGGATCTTTAGGAAATGTTATCAAAGAAAGTGCAATGATAGCTTTAAGTTATATAAAAGCTAATTATAAGAAATTTAATATTAGATATGATGATTTAATAAATAATGATATTCATATACATATACCTAGTGGTTCAATACTAAAAGAAGGACCAAGTGCTGGAGTTGCTTTAACAACATCTTTAATTAGTGCTTTTAGTAATTTAAAAATACATAGTAATATAGCTATGACTGGTGAAATTACTTTAAGAGGAAATATTTTACCAGTTGGCGGATTAAGAGAAAAAAGTATTGGTGCAGTTATGAACAATATAAAGAAAATGTTTATTCCATATGATAATTTAAGAGATTTAGATGATATTCCTAAAGAAGTTAAGGAAAAAATAGAATATATTCCAGTTAAAAATTATATGGATATTTATAGTTTATTATAATATTAATTTAGAAATAAAATTGTGATTATTTGCAATTTTTTTCTTTTTTGTTTATACTTTAAATGGTGGATATATGAATTTAGATGATATAAAAAAAATAAGTTCTAAAACTATGAAATTATTAAATAATTTAGGTATTAATAATATATATGATTTAGTAACTTATTATCCTTATCGATATGAAATATTAAAAAGAAGTAAATTAAATGAATTAATAGATGGTCAAAATATTATAATAGATGGCATAGTAGAATCAATGCCAAATTTATTTTATTATGGAAAAAAGAAAAATATTATGAGCTTTCGAATAAATAGTAATGGTTTTATCTTTTCGGTTAGTATTTATAATAGAGGGTATTTAAAAAGTAAAATAAGCATTGGCAATTATGTAACAGTGATTGGAAAGTATAATTTAAAAAATAGTAAAATTGTTGCAAATGATATTAAATTATCTAAATTACCAGATAAGCCTATAGTAGAGGTAATTTATCATACTACTAATGGGATTACTAGTAAACAGTTAAATAAATTTATTTTAGAAGGATTAGATAAGATTAAAATTAATAATTATGTACCTTTATTTTTAGTAAATAAATATGATTTTATGGATAAAATGGAAGCATTAAAAGAGATTCATAAACCGACTTCTTCTTTAAAATTAAAAGAATCTATAAGATTTTTAAAATATGAAGAATTATTTATTTTTATGCTAAAAATAAATAACTTGAAGAATAAAAGAAATAGCGAATTAGGTATTGAAAGAAATGTAGATTATTTATTGATTGACAAGTTTATTAAAACATTGCCTTTTACATTAACAACAGATCAAGTTAAGTGTATTAATGATATATATAATGATTTAATATGTAAAAAAAGAATGAATAGATTATTACAGGGTGATGTTGGAAGTGGCAAGACAATCGTATCTTTTATTGCTCTTTATATCAATTATTTATCAAATTATCAAGGAGTATTAATGGCTCCAACTGAAGTTTTAGCCAGTCAACATTATTCCAATATAAATAAATATTTAAAAAATATAAATATTGCTCTTTTAACTGGAACTACTAAAAGAAGTGAAAGAAAAAAAATATTGGAAGAAATTAAAAGTGGTAAAGTAGATATAATTATAGGTACGCATGCTTTGTTTAGTGAAGATGTTGTTTATAATAATTTAGGTTTAGTTATTACAGATGAACAACATAGATTTGGTGTACAGCAAAGACATTTATTAAGAAATAAAGGTCATGTTCCAGATGTGTTATATTTATCTGCAACTCCGATTCCAAGAACTTATGCTTTAACTATATATGGTGATATGGATATTTCTAATATCAAAACAGTTCCAAATGGTAAAAAAGATATTATTACAATTTTAAAGGGAAACAATGATATAAAAGAAGTTTTAAATATGATGTATCAAGAATTGATTTGTAAACATCAAATATATGTAATAGCACCTTTAGTAGAAGAAAGTGAAAAAATTGATTTAGAAAATGTTAATAGCATTTATGAAAAAATGAATAAAGCATTTTCTAAAATATGTAAAATTGGTATTATGCATGGAAAACTTTCAAAGGAAGAAAAAGAACAAGTCATGACTGATTTTGTTGAAGGTAAAATTGGTATTTTAGTAAGTACGACAGTAATTGAAGTTGGAGTGGATGTAAAAAATGCAACTATGATAGTAATATTCGATAGTTATAGGTTTGGGCTTTCACAGTTACATCAATTAAGAGGTAGGGTTGGAAGAAATAATATGCAAAGTTATTGTATATTAATAAGTGATTGTGAGAAAGAAAGATTACAAATTATGACAAAAACTAATGATGGATTTAAAATTAGTGAAGAAGATTTTCGATTACGTGGAAGCGGAGATTTATTTGGCGTAAAACAAAGTGGAGATATGAACTTTAAATTAGCTAATATAAAAACTGATTTTAACTTGTTAGTTAAAGCTAAAAATGATAGTTTGGAATATTTGAATAAGTTAGAATATCATAGCAATAACGAAGATATAAATGAAATAATAGAAAATATTAGTAATCTAGATTAATTATTTGAAATAAAAAATTTAGTTGAATGAAAAGTAAATGTCATATTAACTAAAGAAAACAATAAATGTAAGAGAAAATGGGAGAAAACAAAAAA
>CANPWK010000009.1 GCA_947584105.1 uncultured Bacilli bacterium | reverse complement strand
TTATAATTCCTTATAAACCCTTATAAAACCTACTATTTACCACAGCAATTTTTATACTTCTTGCCTGAGCCACAAGGGCATAAACTATTTCTTCCTATTTTATTAACTCTTTTTGGAGTTGCTTTTTTCTCTTTGCCACTCGTTTCATTTGTGACGCCTTCTGCTACTTTTTTTCTCTCAGTATTTTGTCTAACTTCCGCATTTAGCAAATAAGTAACTGTTTGAGCATCTATTTTCATAAGCAATTGTTCAAATAACTCATAACCTTCATTTTTATAAGCTCTTAGTGGATCATTTTGAGCATAGCCTCTTAAATATATACCTTCCTTTAAATGGGACATAGTATTAATATGTTCCATCCAATGAGTATCTATCACTCTTAGCATTATAGCTTTTTCAAATTCGTTTCTAATATCTTCTGGTATATCACTTACTTTGTTTTCATATTCACTTTTTATTTTATTAAAAATATAATTTGCCATATCATCTGTTTGACGATTTGATATTTCATCTATTGTAATCTTATCTTTTAATAAATCATTAATAGATTCTAACATTTCAGACAAAGAATTTCTATCATAAGATTCGCCACTTAAATGATTATCTATTAAATCATATATGTAATCTTTCATGGATTTTAGTATATCTTCATAAATGTTATCTTTTTCTAAGATGTCATTTCTTTTTTTATAAATAATAGAACGTTGTTCATTTAAAACATTATCATATTCCAATAAAGTTTTTCTAATATCAAAATTATTTCCTTCTACTCTTTTTTGAGCTGATTCTAGTGAATTTGATAACATTTTATTTCTAATTGACATATCATCATTAAATCCAACCTTTTGAAGAAGGATTTTTGCTCTATCTGTCCCAAATCTAACCATTAAATCATCTTCAAACGATACACAAAATTGACTAAATCCTGGATCTCCTTGTCTTCCTGAACGACCTCTTAACTGATTATCAATACGTCTTGACTCATGTCTTTCAGTTCCAATAACACACAAGCCACCTAATTTTTTAACTTCATCAGTTAACTTAATATCTGTTCCACGACCAGCCATATTAGTAGCAATAGTTACTGCTCCTTTTTCTCCTGCTTTAGCTATTATTTCAGCTTCACGAGCATTGTTTTTTGCATTCAACACTTCATGTGGTATTTTAGCTTTTTTTAATCTATCACTCAACAACTCACTTGTTTCTACTGCAACAGTTCCAACTAATACTGGTTGCCCTAATTGATGACGTTCTTTTATTTCATTTATAATAGCCTTATATTTACCTTCTTTAGTAGCAAATAATAAATCTCCATAATCTTTTCTCATAATTGGTTTATTAGTTGGAATGGTAATTACATACATATTATATATTTCTCTAAATTCTTCTTCTTCTGTTTTTGCAGTACCAGTCATTCCTGATAATTTATTATACATTCTAAATAGATTTTGAAAAGTAATAGTAGCAAGGGTTTTAGTTTCTTCATTAATAGTTACACCTTCTTTAGCTTCTATTGCTTGATGTAATCCATCAGAATAACTTCTTCCTTTCATAAGACGACCAGTAAATGGGTCAACAATAATTATTTTATCTTCACTTACAACATAATCTACATCTTTTTTCATACTGTAATTTGCTTTTAATGCTTGGTTAATAAAATGAACTAATGTAGTATGATTAATATCATATAAATTATCAACAGCAAATGTTTTTTCTGCTTTTTTTATTCCTTCTTGATCTAATGATACAGATTTTGTTTTTTCATCATATATATAGCCATTATTTTCCTTTAAAGTTTTAGCAAATTTATCTGTTTGAATATACAAATTTGCTGATTTCATTGCCCCTCCAGAGATTATTAAAGGTGTCCTTGCTTCATCAATTAATACTGAGTCTACTTCATCAACTATCGCAAAATTTAATTCTCTTTGTACACGATCTTGTACCTTAACTACCATATTATCTCTTAAATAATCAAAACCAATTTCATTATTTGTAGAATATAATATATCACAATCGTAAGCTTCTTTTTTTTCTTTAGCATTTAATTCTCTATAATTAACGCCAACTGTTAAACCTAAAAATCTATATATTTCACCCATCCATTCTGCATCACGGCCAGCTAAATATTCATTTACAGTGATTATATGAACTCCTTTTCCTGTCAATGCATTTAAATAAGCAGGTAATGTAGATGTTAATGTTTTTCCTTCTCCTGTTTTCATCTCTGCTATATTACCATAATGTATAGCTAATCCACCAATTAACTGAACAAAAAACGGTTTTTCTCCTAATACTCTATATGCAGCTTCTCTAACTGTAGCAAAAGCTTCAACTTTAATATCTTCTAAAGTTTCTCCATTTTTTAATCTAGTTTTAAATTCATCAGTTTTATTTTTTAATTGTTTATCTGTAAGTTTAGAGTACTCTAAATCTAATGCATCTATTTCTTTTGCAATACTTTTAAATTTTTCCAATTCTTTATACTCATGATCAAATATACGTTTTAAAAATTTCATTTTTTCATTCTCCTTTATATATATATTCTAACAAAAAATTAGGTAAATTAATAGTTTTTTTAACAAAAAAGACTTTAAATTAAGTATAAAAGTCTATTTTGTTTCAAGAATTCCATAATTTCCATCTTTTCTACGATATAGTACATTAATCTCACCTGAATCAATTGTTTTAAAAGCGAAAAAATCATGATCAAGCAATTCCATTTGTAAAATTGCTTCTTCTTCACTCATTGGTTTTATATCAATAGTCTTTCTTTTTACAATGTTATTATTATTTTCCTCTTTTTCATCATCTATTATATGAAAATCTTTTAAACTATCTTTGGTAATCTTTTTATGTAATCTTGTTTTATTTTTTCTAATTTGTCTTTCCATTTTATCAGCAACTAAATCTATTGAAGAGTATAAATCTTTACTTACTTCTTCTCCTCTTAAGATTAGTCCATGAGTATTTATTGTAACCTCTACAATTTGATCTTTTCCTTGAACTTTGATTAAAACATTGGCAGTTATATTATCTGGATTGGAAAAATATTTATTTAATCTTCCTAATTTTTGTTCTACATAATCTTTAAGTGCTTTAGTTACTTCTATCTTTTTTCCTCTTATATTAAAATTCATAAAATCGCATCCTTTCTAAATTTATTATAACATCTACTCATTCTTTATTCAAGCATTATTTTTGAGCAAAAGAAAAATGACTGCAAAGCCATTTCAGTATACTACGTATTATAGACCTATAATAAAATGGTTTAGACAAGCGCATCTTTTAATTCAATAACATTTTTCGCTTGTAAACCTTTGTCGGTTCTAACTAAATCAAATTTGACATATTGACCTTCAACTAATGTTTTGTAACCTTCTGATAATATTGCTGAATAATGAACAAAAATATCTTCTTGATCATTATATTCAATAAAGCCAAATCCCTTTTCGTTATTGAACCACTTTACCTTAGCTGTAATCATCACACATCTCCCTTCTAGTAATCTCTTACAATATCAGTATAACATAAAATATTATACTGAATACTTATTTCTGTTCTAATAATTTCGACAATTTTCGAACAGAAACAATTAGATTATACAATATAGAAATTACTTTTGCACTACTTTATGAATAAAACTACCTTTTTTATGTATAAATTTAATTTTTTTCTTTTGTTTTAATTAATTTAATATATTTAATCATTCAATTTATTTCTTTAGTTATTTTATGATTGTATTATTTTTTGAATTTTTTTATAATGCAAACATAGGAGTATATATGAAGAATATAGTAGTAAATCATTGGCTAAATATTATAAAAAATAATAAAGATATTGATAATACTACTCTAGTAAAAATTGAATATGGATTAACAGGTTTATATTTGACATTATCTAAAGCTTTGATAATATTTTTAATTGCTTTGGTAATGAATATATTTAAAGAGGTACTAATATTTCTTATAGTATTTAATCTAATTAGATTAACAGCTTTTGGTATTCATGCTAAGAAAAGTTGGATATGTCTTTTAGTTTCTATCTTACTTTTTATCGGTTTACCATTAATAATGTTGAGAATCAAAATTAAGATTAGCATAAAAATAATCTTAGGAATTATTAATATTATACTTATTTTAAAATATAGTCCTGCTGATACTAGAAAAAGACCAATTATAAACAAAAAAAGAAGATTATTTTATAAAATAACTTCTACAATAAGTGCAACTATGTTTTTAATTATATCTTTATTATGCCATAGCAATTATATTTCAAATTGTTTTTTATTTGCCTTAATTATTGAAAATATTTTTATTTCACCTATAACATATAAAGTTTTTAAGGAGCCTTACAATAATTATCTTAATTATTTAAAAAATCATCCTATTTTAACTAAAGTTAGTATAAATTGAAAGGAGGTTAGTTATGAGTTTTTTAGCAAATATTTTATCTGCTATTGGAATTACTAGCGCATCTACTGGTAGTCAAGCCTGTGTTTTCTTCTTTGCCGATGAACCAGAATGCCCAGAATCTTTAATAAAATAAAGCACTTATGAATGCTTTATTTTTATTATTAACTTTTGCTTAAAATAATCTTGTTTGATAACTCTATCATTTGTTAAATCATTATTTTCTTTTAAAATTTTATTAACTAAATTTAATCCATAACCATGCATTCCTTCTTTAGTTGTATATCCAGCTTTGCCAATTTTTGATATATCTAAAATACCTTGATAGTTATTAATTATTTCTATATTAATATTTTCATCTTTATAAATATTAATTAATATTTCTTTTTTATCTATACTAGAAACAGCTTCAATAGCGTTATCTAAATAAACTCCTATTATTTGACATATATCTAGCATTGTTTTTGTAGATACACTCTTCATCAACTTACTATTTATTTTCTTATCTATGTGTAGATTATATTTAATATCGAACTTTTTCATTAAAATTAACTTAGAATATATTAAACCTCTTAGTCCTCCAGTTGGTATTAATAAAGCTTGTTTTAAAATAAAGGTATTTACTGCATTTTTATTATTAGTAATCTCATCGATATATGCAATAACTTTTTTATTTTTAGTCATACCTTTAATTGAGTTAAGTTGATTTTCATTTTCATGGTTTATTATTCTAAATTCGTTAATAATATTTTCATATTCTTCTAATTCATTTAAAGTAGTTAAATACTTGGCGTTTATAATATTATACTTGCGCTCTTTTATCAAAATCATAACTACAATAATAAAATAAACTGTCATTATAATAAAATTTACTATTAATGTAAATGATGAATTTTTATTATAATAAGATATATAAAACAGAAAACTACTACAGATAATAATAAAACTCAAAAATATTATAATTTTATTGAAAGATATATTTGATACTAAACGCATAATTTTTTTATACAACTTATTTGGTATATTAGTAAATAAAAATAATAATATTATTATTGTAATACCGAGATTAGTAAAAACTGTTCCTTGAACCATTTGAATTAGTTCTTGATTATTAACTTTAGAATAAAAACTAGCTAATATCATAAAACAAAATTCAGAAAAAATTATTAAAAGTTCACTTACAAATACAATAACAAGACATTCTACAATTTTTTTATGCCTAAATAATAATTTACAAGTCAATAACATAATTAAAAAAGTAATTATAACTTTTATTACATTAGTAGTAAATGCATAGTTAATAACTATTAAAAAAGTCTGTAATAAATATATTAAATATATTTTAAAATCTTTTGTATTTATTTTTGTATTTGAAATTTTATAATAACTAATAATCTCTGCAATATTCATAATAATACTAGATATTATAATGTCACTAATATTCATTTTACCACTTCTTTTCTATATGTATTTGACAATAAATCAATTGTTTGATTATTGTCAAATACAATTAATTTTGAAGAAAAGTCTATTTTACAAGTTCTATCTTTATTAATAATACAAGCACGATGAGTTTGAACAAATTCACCACTTAACATCTCTTTAATGGAACTAAGGGAATTATTAACTTTAAAATTCTCATAATCAGTTACAATTATTGTTTTCCTTTCTACGCTATCTTTAGTTATATAAAGAATATCGTCCATATTAATAGTATATAATGTATTTTTATCTTGAATTTTTAAAATTCTTTTTTTATGCATTAAATTAAGTGCCTTATGTAAACATGAGGAAAGTCTTTTATCACAATCAATAAATTTGTTGATAAAAGCAGTAAAATATATATCTTCTTTTAATAATTCCATTCCTAATTCATTATGTCCTGTTAAAAATATTATTGCACTATTATAATCTTTAAGTCGTATTTCACGAGCAACATCAATTCCAGATCTAGATGGTGTCTCTATATCTAAAATATAAATTTTGAAAGACATTTTTTGTTTTATAATTTTCATAAATTCTTCATTATAATCTTGAAATATATATTTATTAAACTTCAATTTATTTTGATTCATAAATTTTACAACTATTTTATAAATTTTTGCTAAATCATGCTTATTATCATCACATATTATTACATTTATCATAATATTCCTCCGTCAACTATCTGTTACAAAGCGAAGTTATATTACCATATTTTTACAATTATTTCAATACTTTTCAAAAAATTTATTAATAAATAGACTATAAATGAAAAAAAGATGTTATTTAACATCTTCATTTACTAGTTCTAAAATAACCATTAATGCATCATCTCCACGACGCTCAGTTAATTTTAAAATTCTAGTATAGCCACCATTTCTATTTTCATATTTCTTAGCTAATTCATCAAATACTTTTTTGACAGCTATTTTATCATTATGCATAAATGCCAATGCTTTTCTTCTTGCTACTAAAGATCCATCTTTTCCATATGAAATCATTTTATCAACAAATTTTCGAACTTCTTTTGCTCTAGTTTCTGTTGTTTCTATTTTGCCATTCATAATTACTTCTTTAGTTAAGTTAGCAAGCATACTCTTACGATGTTTATTAGTACGTCCTAATTTTCTATAAGCCATTTTTATCCTCCTAACTATTAATCATCTTCACGGAATTTTAGACCCATATCTTTAACTTTATCCATAACTTCTTTTAAAGATTTTTTGCCTAAATTACGAACTTTCATCATTTCTAATTCAGATTTAGCAGTTAAATCACCTAATGTATTTACTCCTGCTCTTTTCAAACAATTATAAGCACGGACAGAGAAATCTAAATCATCAATTGAAGTTTCTAATTTTTTTAATTTAGTATCTTCTTGTTTTGCGTTCATAATTCCTGTTACATCAGCTATTTCATTTAAATCTGTTATAATATTTAAATGCTCTATCATGATTCTAGCAGATAATGCCATTGCTTCTTCTGGTCTAATTGAACCATTAGTATGTACTTCCATAATTAATTTATCATAATTAGCATCTTGTCCAATACGGGCATTTTCTACTTCATAACTTACTCTTTCTATTGGTGAATAAATAGCATCTATAGCAATAAAGCCAATTTCTTTATCTTCTAAATATTTTTTATTTTCATTTGATGTAATATATCCTCTACCATTAGAAACTAAAAGTTCCATGTTTAACTTTCCACCTTTAGCAATTGTTGCAATTATTTGATCTTTATTAATTATTTCAATATCACTATTTTCTTCAATATCTCCAGCAGTTACAATACCTTCTTTATCACTAAATAGTTTTAATGTCACAATGTCATTAGAATTATTTTTCAAAACAACATTTTTTAAGTTTAATACAATTGTAGTTACATCTTCAACTATTCCATCTATAGTTTGAAACTCATGCATTACTCCATCTATTTTTACAGCAATAATTGCACTACCTGGCATATGTGAAAGCATTATTCTTCTAAGTGCATTACCTAAAGTAGTCCCAAAACCTCTTTCTAAAGGCTCTAATTCAAATTTTCCATAATGTTTATTATCAACATACTCTGTAATTTTATAAATTGGTTTTTCAAAATTTAACATTTTCTCACTCCCTTTTATTAACCACGAGGACGTTTTGGTGGACGACATCCATTATGTGGGATTGGTGTAACATCAGTTATAGATGCGATTTCTAAACCTGCTGTTTGAAGTGAACGAATAGCTGTTTCTCTACCTGATCCTAAACCTTTTACAAATACTTCAACTTTTTTCATTCCCATATCTGCAGCAGCCTTTCCTGCAGCCTCAGCAGCCATTCCAGCTGCAAATGGTGTTGATTTTTTACTTCCCTTAAAACCTAAAGTTCCAGCTGAAGCCCAACTTACTGCATTACCATCTTTATCACTAATAGTAACTATAGTATTATTGAATGTGGAATGGATAAAGGCTTTGCCTTCTGGTACTGTTTTCTTTATCTTCCTTTTTCTTGCTTTGTAAGCCATTTGTCTAACCTCCTTTTAACAACTATTTCTTTTTATTAGCAACTACTTTTCCTCTACCTTTACGAGTACGAGCATTTCTATTTGTTCTTTGTCCTCTTACAGGTAATCCTTTTTTATGGCGAGTTCCTTGATATGAATTTATTTCCATTTTAGTCTTAATATTCATATTAACTTCACGTCTTAAATCACCCTCAGTCATATATTTATTAACTTCTTCACGGATAGCATTTAACTCATCATTACTTAATTCTCCTGCTCTTTTATTTGGATCAACTTTTGCGTCTTTTAAAATTGTATTTGATAAACTTCTTCCTATACCATATATATAAGTTAAAGAAATTTCAATTCTTTTATTATTTGGTATATCTACACCTTTAATACGTGCCATAAAACACCTCCTATTAACCTTGTCTTTGTTTATGTTTTGGGTTTTCGCAAATTACCATTACTTTACCCTTACGTTTAATAATTTTGCACTTATCACAAATTTTTTTTACTGATGGTTTTACTTTCATTTCTTTACCTCCTACTTTCTATAGGTTATACGCCCACGTGTTAAATCATAAGTTGATATTTCTACCAATACTCTATCACCAGCTAAGATACGAATCATGTTCATTCGCATTTTACCTGAAACGGTGGCGTCTATTACATGTTTATTTGCCAATTCTACTTTAAATTTATAACCTGGCAATACTTCTAATACTTTTCCTTCCATTTCAATTACATCATCTTTTGCCATTATTTCACCTCTTTGTTAATATTTCATACCCATCTTTTGTTATTAATACAGTATGTTCAAAGTGTGCCGATGGCTGATTGTCTAAAGTTTCTACTGTCCAATCATCATCTAATAAAACAACATCTGCAGTTCCTAAGTTAAGCATCGGCTCAACCGCAATAACCATTCCTTCTTTTAATAAAGGACCAGTATTTTTTTTACCATAATTTGGCACATCTGGATCTTCATGTAAATGATTTCCTACTCCATGCCCAACTAATTCTTTGACTACTCCCAAGTTATGTTTTTTAGCGTAATTACTAACTGCATATCCTATATCACCAATTCTATTTCCAGCTTTAACTTGTTTTAAACCCTCATATAAAGCTTTTTCTGTATGCTCTAATAAATAGCTTTTTTCTAAACTTATTTCACCAACTTGGTATGACCAAGCACTATCTCCATGATACCCTTTATAACAAGCACCAATATCGATTGATATAATGTCACCTTTTTTTAATTTATAATTTCCTGGAATGCCATGCACAACTTGACTATTTACTGATGTACAAATACTTCCTGGATAACCATTATAGTTTAAAAATGATGGAGTTGCTCCTTGACTTATTATAAATTTATAAGCAATAGTATCTAATTCTTTAGTTGAAATTCCTGGTTTAATATACTTTTTTAAATAGTTATGTGTATCACCAACTATTTTTCCTGCTATACGCATTAATTCAATTTCACGTTTAGATTTTATACTAATCATTTTCTGATAAAATCCTTTCTATTTGCTTATGTGTATATTCTTTTCCTTGATTTCCATCTATATGATATAAAATTCCTTTATCCTTATAATAATCAATCAAAGGAGCTGTATACTTCAAATATGTATCATATCTAACATCAAATGTTGATATATTATCATCGGATCTTTTTATTAATTTAATATTGCAATCATCACACATTTCATTATTTTTTGGTAAAAATTCTTTAAAATTTATATTATAAGTCTTTCCACATTTTGGACAAATTCTTCGCCCGGTAATTCTCTTTTTTGCAAGTTTTTTATCCATATCTATTATGAAAACATAACCAATACTTTCACCTTTATGTTCTAAAAGAACATCATATTGACTTGCTTGATTAATATTTCTTGGAAATCCATCTAATACATATCCATTTTTACAATCATCACTTTTAATCCTATTTTCAATTAATTTTAATACTGTATCATCACTGATAAAATGTCCTGCCCCTATTTTACTAGCTATTTCTTCATTAGATAAACTTGCTTCTCTTAATAGATCTCCTGTTGAAAGATGTGGTAGAGAATATTTTTCTTTTAATATTTGTGCTTCTGTACCTTTACCTGCAGCAGGTGGTGCAATTAATATAATAGGTTTCATTAAAAACTTCGCCTTCTACTTTTACGTCCATTTTCGTATGATCTACTTACTAATCTACTTTCTAATTGTTTATATGTTTCAAGAACAACTCCAACAACGATTAAAAGTCCTGTACCACTTATAGATATTATGCCAGATAAACTTGAAATCTTTCCAAGCAAAATTGGTAATGATGCTAAAATAGCTAAAAATATTCCGCCAACTATAGTTATTCTCTTAATAACTTTACTAACATAACTAATAGTTTCAGCACCTGGTCTTATTCCTGGAATATACCCACCATTTTGATTTAAATTTTCTGCCATTTCCTTTGGTTTTAATTGCATAAATGTATAAAAATATGTAAATAAAATAATTAATGCTATATAAATCAATAATCCTGTATTGGTTGTATAATTAATATATTTTGAAACAATTAATGTAAAAGTTTCATTCTTTACAAAAGTAGCTATTATTTGAGGAATTGACATTATTGCTGATGCAAATATAACTGGGATTACTCCAGCACTATTTAACTTAAATGGAACATAACTTTGATTTGATAATGAACTTGTAGACTTATTGGCATATTGAATAGGCAATCTTCTTTCTGCTGATTCTACATAAATTACCCCAATTACTACAAATAAGAATACTAATATAAATAAACTAAATAGTAATATTCCAATGAAGCCATCAGATATTAATTCTGTCCATAAATTTACAAACATACTAGGAAGTACATTAACAATACCAGCCATAATTATTAATGACATACCATTCCCAATACCTTTATTTGTTATTTGATCACCAAGCCACATTAAGAAAGCTGTTCCAGCAGTTAAAATTAATGCATATAACATATAATCCATAGCTGTACCATTTGAAATATAAGCAAATGAATACATATAACCTTGAATAAAGGCTAAAACAATTCCAACAACTCTTGTAATTTGATTTAATTTACGACGACCAACTCCACCTTGTTTGCTTAAATCAGATAAATATGGAATAATATCCATAGATAATAATTGAATAATAATTTGAGCAGTAATATATGGAGTAACGCTTAATGCAAATATAGAGGCTTTTTCAAATGCGCCACCACTCATTGCATTTAATATTTCAAAAAAATCTAAATTTTTAGAAGAAATATCTACACCTGGAACAGTTATAGAAGTTCCCAATTTAAAAATAAATAATACGAACAATGTAAATAATATTTTTTTTTGTAAATCTTTATTTTTGGGATTAAATATTTGCTTTATGATAGACATATATTAAATCACCTCAGCTTTTCCACCCATTTTTTCTATTTGTTCTTTTGCTTTTGATGAAAATTTATTAGCTTTAACAGTTAACTTATGCTCTAATTTTCCATTACCAAGAATTTTAACACCATCTAATTGATTTTTTAAAATTCCCATTTCTTTTAATAATTCTGGAGTAACTATTGCTCCATCATCAAATTTATTTAAATCACTTAAATTAATAACAGCATATACAGTTTTAAACTTAGCATTAGAGAATCCTCTTTTAGGTAAACGTCTAAATAAAGGTAATTGTCCACCTTCAAATACAGGTCTTACTCCTCCGCCACTACGAGCGTTTTGACCTTTATGTCCTTTTCCACTTGTTTTTCCTAAACCTGATCCTGGACCACGACCAACTCTTTTTAGATTTAAATGCTTGTTCATTAGGTTTTAATTCATGTAACTTCATATTATCTAATCTCCTCTACTTTTTTTCCACGAAGGCGAGCAACTTGTTCTACTGTCCTTTGGGCTTTCAAAGCATTTAAAGTAGCATATGCCATATTTATTTTTGTATTAGATCCAAGTGATTTAGATAAAACATCTTTTACTCCAGCCATTTCTAATACAGAACGAACAGGTCCACCGGCTTTTACTCCAGTACCTTCTGCTGCTGGTTTTAATAAAACTTTACTAGCTCCTTCTACTCCAATTGCTTCATGTGGAATAGTACGTTCTTCAACGATAGAAACCTTTACAACGTTCTTAGTAGCATTTTGAACAGCTTTTTTTATTGCATCTGGAACTTCATTAGCTTTTCCTGTACCTAATCCTACTTTACCTTTTCTATCACCAACAACTACAACAGCTGAAAAGCGAAAATGACGACCACCTTTAGTTACTTTAGTAACTCGACCAATTGAAATTACATCTTCTTCATAAAGTTTTGGCTGTCTTTGACGATTTCTTGGGTGTCTTGCTTGACGTGGTTGTTTATCTTTTCTTTTATTTTTCATTTCATCAGTTGAATTATTTTTGGCTGTATCATTACTTGATACTTCTGGTTGTTCAACTTTTTCCATTTCTTTATCCATTTTTACCCTCCTATTAGAATTCTAAGCCATTTTCTCGTGCAGCTTCAGCCAAAGCTTTAACACGTCCATGATAAAGATATCCACCTCTATCAAATACAACTTTTGATATTTTTGCTTTTTTTGCTTTCTTAGCAATTAATTCTCCAACTTTAATTGCAGCTTCAATATTGCCTCCATTAGAAAGTTTTAAATCTTTTTCTAAAGATGATGCACTAATTAAAGTAACGCCAGCTTCATCGTCTATGATTTGAGCAAAAATATTACTGTTTGATCTAAATACATTTAATCTTGGAATTTCTTTTGTTCCAGAAACTTTATTTCTAATACGATCGTGTCTTGCTAATCTAGCATCATTACGAACTACCTTTTTGATCATAATTACTCTCCTCTCTTACTATTTAGAAGCTTTCTTTCCTTCTTTACGACGAATATGTTCGTCAGTATAACGAATACCCTTTCCTTTATATGGTTCAGGTTCTCTTAATTTTCTTACTTCAGCTGCAAATTGTCCAACTAATTGTTTGTCAATTCCTTTAATTAATAACTCAGTATTACTAGGAACTTCTAATTCAATACCATCTGGCACTTCCACATTAACTGGATTTGAATATCCAACTGAAACTATTAAATCTTTTCCTTTTAATTGAAAACGATATCCAACACCAACTGCTTCTAATTTTTTAGAAAATCCTTCAGTAACACCAATAATCATATTATTAATATTAGCATTAGCTGTTCCATGATATTTTTTTGCTTCATCATTTGTCCTAGTTAATTTAACTTCATTTTCTAAAATATTAACAGTTATATTCTTATTAATTGCAGTAGAAAGTTCACCTTTTGGGCCTTTTACTGTAACTATAGAATCATTAACTGAAACAGTTACACCTGTTGGGATATTTATTACTCTATTTCCAACACGACTCATATAATCTTCCTTTCTACCAAATATAAGCTAAAACTTCTCCACCAAGTGAATCTTTTCTTGCATCTTTGTCAGTCATTAAACCTTTTGATGTTGATATAATAGCAATACCAAGTCCACTTAAAACTGTAGGGATTTCTTCAGCTTTCGCATATACACGTAATCCTGGTTTAGAAATTCTTTTTAATCCAGTTATAACGCGTTCTTTATTTTCACTATATTTTAAATATAAAACAATTATATCCTGAATATTTCCTTTTTTTATTTTATAATCAGATATAAATCCTTCATTTTTTAAAATTCTAGCTATTTCAACTTTTATTTTTGAAGCTGGTACTTCAACTTCTTTATATCGCATTTGATTTGCATTACGAATACGAGTAAGCATATCTGCGATTGGATCTGTTACCATAACTTTTCCTCCTTTTTACCAACTAGATTTTTTCATTCCTGGTATTTGTCCTTTATAAGCTAATTCTCTGAAACAAATTCTACAAATGCCATATTTTTTTAATACAGCATGTGGACGACCACATCTATTACAACGTGTATATTTACGTACTTCGAATTTAGGTTCACGACTAGCTTTTACTTTCATACTTTTCTTAGCCATATTTTCCTCCTAAGTTTATTTTTTAAATGGCATACCGAATCCTTTTAAGAGATTGTAAGCTTCTTCGTTTGTCTTTGCTGTTGTTACAAAAACAATATCCATACCACGTACTTTAACAACATTATCATATTCAATTTCTGGGAATATTAATTGTTCTGTTAATCCTAATGTGTAATTTCCTCTTCCATCAAAAGCTTTATTTGATATACCCCTAAAATCTCTTACACGTGGTAATGTAATACTAATTAATTTATCTAAAAAGTTATACATATTTTCGCCACGTAAAGTTACTTTGCAACCAATCGCTTGTCCTTGTCTTAATTTAAAACCTGCAATTGATTTTTTTGCTTTAGTTGCAACTGGTTTTTGACCAGTAATTATTTCAAGATCTTTCATTGCTGCTTCTAACATTTTTGAATTTGATGATGCATCTCCACAACCAATATTAACTACTATTTTCTCAATTTTAGGTACTTCATTAATATTTTTATAATTAAATTTTTCTCTTAATTCTGGAACGATATTATTAATATATTTTTCTTTTAGGCGGTTCATATATACCCTCCTTCCAATTAATCTAGGCTTGAATTAGATTTTTTACTAACTCTAATTTTTTTGCCATCTTTATTTGTAGAATGCCCTATTCTGGTAGGTTTTTTTGTTTTTGGATCAATAATCATTACATTAGATGCATGAATTGGAGCTTCTACTTCATTAATGCTACCTGCTGTCTGACCATTTCCTTTAACATGTTTTTTTACAATATTAACATTTTCAACAACTACTTTATTTGTAGCTTTTAAAACTTTTAATATTTTTCCTTCTTTTCCCTTGTCCTTTCCAGCAATGACAACTACTTTATCACCAGTTTTAAAGTTCATTTTCATTCCTCCAAACGATTATAACACTTCTTTAGCAAGTGATATAATTTTCATAAAATTCTTATCACGCAATTCACGTGCAACTGGTCCAAATACACGAGTTCCAACTGGACTCTTATCATCTTTAATAATAACTGCAGCGTTATCATCAAATTTAATGTAAGATCCATCTGTTCTTCTTAGACCAAATTTAGTTCTAACAATTACTGCTTTAACAACTTTTCCTTTTTGAACAGTACCGTTAGGAGTTGCTTTTTTTACACTTGCAACTACTATATCGCCAATATTTCCAGTCTTAACTTTGCTACCACCAAGAACACGAATTATAGATAATTCTTTTGCTCCTGAATTATCGGCAACTTTTAAACGACTTTCTTGTTGAATCATAATTATCCTCCTATATCTCGGCAATTATTATAATATAACTGCTTTTTCAATTATTGCAACTAAACGAAAGTGTTTAGTTTTTGATAAAGGTCTAACCTCGGCAATTCTTACGATATCGCCTTTTTTTGCTTCATTTTTTTCATCATGTACAGCATATTTTTTTGAATATTTAACTCTTTTTCCATATAAACTATCTTTTTTATATGTTTCTACTAAAACTGTTATTGTTTTATCATTTTTATCACTAACTACTTTTCCAACTAACTCACGTGTTCTTTTTGTTACCATATTTCCTCCTACTTACTTGACAATTCACGCTCGCG
>CANPWK010000008.1 GCA_947584105.1 uncultured Bacilli bacterium | reverse complement strand
TTGAAAATGGTAAAATTGATTATAATTCGTTAGAAAATTTAATAGAATATCAAATTAGTAATGGTACTGATGCGATAATAATTTGTGGGACTACTGGTGAGGCAGCAACATTATCTTATAGTGAGCAGATAGAATGTATTAAACAGTGTGTTAAATTTGTTAAAGGTCGTGTTAAGGTTATAGCTGGAACAGGATCGAATTGTACTAAAAGTGCGATTAATATGGCTAAACAAGCAGAAACTTTAGGAGTAGATGGTCTACTTGTTGTGACACCATATTATAATAAGGCAACTCAAAAAGGACTTGTTAAACATTATGGAGATATTGCTAAAAGTGTAAATATTCCAATTATTATGTATAATGTGCCAAGTCGTACTGGGTTAAATATATTACCTGAAACGGCGATTAAAATAGCAAAAGAAAACAAAAATGTTGTTGGAATAAAGGAGGCAAGTGGCAATATATCACAAGTTGCTAAATTAGTTAGTTTAAAAGAATTAGAAGGTGTAGATTTAGATATATATTCTGGTAATGATGATCAGGTTTTACCAATATTGTCTTTAGGTGGAATAGGTGTTATTTCAGTAAATGCTAATATTATTCCTCAAGATATACACAATATGGTAAACTATTATTTAAAAGGTGATTTAGAAAAGAGTTTGCTTTTACAAAAGAAGGCAATTGTTTACAGTAATGTATTATTTAAAGAAGTTAATCCTATTCCAGTAAAAAGTGCTTTATTTGAATTAGGATTGATTAAGTCACCTGAATTAAGAATGCCATTAACTACCTTAGAAGAAGAAAATTTACATGAATTAAATAAAGTCTTAAAAAAATATAAACAAATCTAAAACGTTTTATATTTTTTTATTTATCCGGTGAGATTTGACAATTAATCAATTTTGTGATAATATATGTCCCATCAACGAGGATTTACAAGATTTTAAGGGGGGAAAATATGAAATATACAAAAAAATTCACAGTAATAGCTCTTTTTTTAGTAGCACTAATTTCTTTATTTGCTAATAGTAGTGTCAAAGCTGCTACTTTTCCAAATAAAATAACTGATGTTTATTTTGATGGAACACTAAAATATAATGGATCTACACAATTAATTTACAAAAAATATGGTAAAGGAGTTATGTTTTGTACATCTTTTCATATTAATAATGTTGGAAATAATTGTACAATCAGTTCTAAACAATTTACTCAACCAGCACAGGCTGGAATTGCTGCAATTATAAATAAATATAATGCATCACCAAGTGCTAAAAATTATTATTACGCTGAATTAGCTATAAATGAGTTTTTATATTATTTTGAAACTAAGGATACTATTAATAGAATTAGTACTGTTCGTGATACTAGAAATACAGCAGAAGTTAAACCGTTTTATGATGTAGCAGTAAATGCTTATAATCAAGCAAAAGAAAAATTTAATATTAAGGTAAGTGCTGAATCAGATAAATTGAGTTTTCAATTAAAAGATGGATATTATATTTCAAATAAATTAACTGTTTTAGGAACAAATACATATGATGTAAAAGTTTCTGGTACAGCAAATGTTGAAGTATATAATAAGTCTGGAAATAATTTTTATGTTAGATTTCCAAGTAGTAATTTAAAAGATGGTTCTACTATTACAATTGATGTAACAGTTACAGGGACAAAGACTTTAAGCATTTCTAAAAATTATGATTGTGGAAATAATGTTCAAACATTAACACCAAATATTACGGAAAATATTAATATTAATGCTAGTTCAAAAATAAGTGGAAGCATTTCAAAGAAAAAAGAAATAACAAAATTAAGAATAAGCAAACAAGATATAACAACTAAAGAAGAATTACCGGGGGCAACACTAGTTTTAGAAGCTGAAGATGGAACGCAAGTTGACAGTTGGATATCTGGTTCGGAGGCTCACTATATTGAGGGATTAAATCCTGGAAAATATATTTTGAGAGAAACACAAGCACCAGATGGATATAAATTAAATGAAGAAACTGTTGAATTTGTATTAGAAGCCGATGGTCAAATTAAAGAAGTTGTTATGTATAATACACATATTCAAAAATATAAAGTAAAAATAAGTAAACAAGATATTACAACAAAAGAAGAGTTAGCAGGAGCAACATTAATTATTAAGGATGCAAATGGAAACGAAATAGTTAGATGGGTATCTGGTTTAGAACCATATTATTTAGAACTTGAAAAAGGTGAATATATATTAAGTGAAATTCAAGCACCAGAAGGCTATGATTTAAGTTACGAAGTAATTAAATTTTCAGTAGGTGATCAAGGTGAGGTTGAAACATCAGTAGTGATGTATAATTCAAAAACACCAAACACATCTGATAAAAATATATTTATAATAGTTATAACAATGTTATTTGCTACATTAGGTGGTGGATACTCAATCTACAAATTAAAAAAAGTAAAAAGTAATTAAGTTATAGATAATAATTAAGGATTAGTAATATTACTAATCCTTTAATTTGATTTTTATTGTTTTTTGTGCTATTATATTCAGCAATAAAGGGGGGATATTATGAATTCATTGTGTTTTTATAATGGAAAAGTATATAATATAATTTATAATTTTAAGTATAATGATAATGAATTTAGTATTTGTTCTGATAACAAAAAACTGGTATATTTTAAACGCCATAAAGTTAATGATAAATACCAATATATTCCTTACAAAAGATGGATAAAGGCTTTTGAGTTATCCGATTTAATTAGTGAAGCTAATAGTTTAGAAAAATTAATTAGTGGATTAAATAGTAGAAAAAAATATGATGTAGATGATATAAGAAAATGTGTAGATAAATTTATTAATCCACACAAAAAAGTATTAATAAAAAAGAAATTTTTTAATAAATATTTTGTTATATTTTTAGTATGTTTTATATTTTTAACTTTAGGAGGTGTCAATTTATTCAATTGGTATCATGAAGGAAGAGAAATTAAAAGTTTGATGAATGATATTTTAGATAATACGAAGATTGAGGAAAGCATAGCTTTTACTTCATCAGAAATACCAGAAGTAACTGGTGAGGCTCATGATAATCAAAAATATGGAGAAAATTATTGGAAATATATGCAAACTACTATGATTAGTGTTGACTTTGATAATTTATTAAAAGTTAATCCTGATACTAGAGGATGGATTTATATAAATAATACAAATGTTAATTATCCATTTGTGCAAGGTTCTGATAATAGTTATTATTTAAATCATTCATTTGATAAAACATATAATGTTGCTGGATGGCTTTTTGCAGATTATAAATCATCTTTTAAAGAATTTGGTAACAATACAGTTATATATGGTCATGGAAGAGTTGATCAAGTTATGTTTGGTAGTTTACAAAACGTATTAAATGATTCTTGGTATACTAATAAAGACAATCAAATTATAAAATTATCAACTCCGGAAAAAAATACTTTGTGGCAGATATTTTCTATTTATACTATTCCTTCTGAGTTATATTATTTAACTCATACTTTTGAAAATGATGAATCATATCAAAAATTTTTAGATACTATGTTATCTAGAAGTATTTATAATTTTGGTGTAAATGTTAGTACTAAAGATAAGGTTCTTACTATTTCTACTTGTTTAGATAATAATGGTAATAGGATAGTAATTCAATCTAAATTAATAAAAGAGCAATCTCGTTAATGATAAGACCCTCGTTTCTATTTGTTCTAAGAAACGAGGGGTTTCATAATAGATTACTCTTTTATTTTAAAATGATTATTATTAAAGTCGATTGTAATATTAGAATTAAATGCAATCTTATCATTAATAATTTCAGTAGCAATTAATGATTCAATATTTTTTGCAATATATCTTTTTAATGGTCTAGCTCCATATATAGGGCTATAAGCCTCATTAATTATTTTTTCTTTAGCATTGTTTGTTAATGTTAAAGATATTCTTTTATCTTGAAGTCTATTTTCAATATTAATAATAATGTTATCTAATATTTCATATAAAATTTCTTTTGTTAAGGGTTCAAATGTAATGATTTCATCAATACGATTTAGAAATTCTGGTTTAAAGGTATTTTTTAATTGCTTATCTATTAATTCTTTAGCATTAGAATTATTTTCTATGATATATTCACTACCTAAATTAGATGTCATAATGATAATTGTATTTTTAAAATCTACAGTTTTACCTTGTGAATCTGTAATTCTACCATCATCTAATATTTGAAGTAATAAATTAAATACATCTTTGTGGGCTTTTTCGATTTCATCAAATAAGACTATGCTATATGGATTTCGTCTAACAGCTTCTGTTAGTTGTCCACCTTCATCATATCCGATATATCCTGGAGGAGCACCAATTAATCTTGCAACAGAATGGCTTTCCATATATTCGCTCATATCAATCCTTATCATATGTCTTTCATCATCAAATAATTCATACGCCAAACTTCTAGCAACTTCAGTTTTACCAACTCCAGTAGGCCCTAAAAATATGAATGAACCAATCGGACGGTTAGGATCTTTAATTCCAGAACGAGCTCTAATGATTGCTTCACTTACTAATGTAATAGCTTGATCTTGTCCTTTGACTCTTTTTGCTAGATTATTTTTTAAATTTATTAGTTTATCTTTCTCTCCACCCATTACTTTGCTTAATGGTATTGCTGTCCAGTTAGAAATAATCTTGGCAATATCTTCTTCATCGACTGTATCACTTAAAATATTGTTTTTATTTTTTAATTGTAGTTCTTGTAATTCTTTTTGTAATTTAGGAAGTGTACCATGTCTTAGAATGGCTGCTTTTTCTAACTCGTATTCATCTTCTGCAATTTCTAATTGATGATTTGTATCTTCAATTTCAGCTTTTTTCTTATTTATTAATTCATTTAGATTTTTTTCTTCCTGCCATTCTTTTCTTAAATTTTCTTCATTGACTTTTAATGTTTCTAATTGTTGGTTTATTTCATTAATTCTTTGTTTTGACAATTCGTCTTTTTCCTTTTTTAAAGCTTCTTTTTCAATTTCTAGTTGCATAATTTCTCTTGTTAGAGTATCTAACTCAGTTGGAACTGATTCCATTTGAACTTTTATAGTAGCACAAGCTTCATCAACTAAATCAATAGCTTTATCAGGTAGAAAACGATCTGTTATATATCTATCAGCAAGTGTACTTGCTGCAACTAATGCTTTGTCTTTAATGTTTACTTTATGATATACTTCAAATCTTGATTTTAATCCCCTTAATATTGTTATTGTATCCATAACTGTTGGTTCAGTAACGATAACTTTTTGAAATCTTCTTTCTAATGCTCCATCTTTTTCAATATATTTTCTATATTCATTTAATGTAGTAGCACCAATACATAAGATTTCTCCTCTAGCTAACATTGGCTTTAATAAGTTACCAGCATCCATTGCCCCTTCTAATGCTCCTGCGCCAACTATCATATGAATTTCATCAATGAATAAAATTATTTCACCGTTTGAATCTTTAATTTCTTTTAAAACAGCTTTTAATCTTTCTTCAAATTCTCCACGATATTTAGCACCAGCAATTAAGGCACCAATATCTAATTCCCAAATAGTTTTATTTTTTAAACTATTAGGTACATCACCTTTGATAATTCTTTGAGCTAATCCTTCAACAATAGCAGTTTTACCAACTCCAGCTTCTCCTATTAAGACAGGATTGTTTTTTGTTTTTCTAGATAATATTCTAGTTACATTTCTAATTTCTTCATCACGGCCTATAATAGGATCAATTTTTCCTTCTTTGGCGGTTTTGACAATGTCGCGACCATATTTCTCTAATACATTTTCTAAATTTTCTTGAAATGGATTATTATTCATATTATCGCCTCCCAATAATATTATACTCTAATTTTAGCACTTGTCAATAGCGAGTGCTAAAAAAGTATAAATATTTAAATATTGGGAAAAATAATTTTGGTGATAATATGAACGTTTTAATAACAGGAGCTTTTAGTAATATTGCTTTTGAAGTAGGAATGAATTTAGCAGTTTACCATCATGTTTATTTGGCAGTACATACTAATGCGCAATTAGATAAAATTAAAGATAGAATAAATAATGATAATATATCTGTATTAAAAATAGATATTACTAATAAGGTAGATTATAAATCTATAGATAATTTGGATATTGATTTATTTATTGCTAATGCTGCTATAGGTATTGGGGGTAGTATTCTAGCTATGGATATGGATGATATTAGATATAATTATGAAGTCAATGTTTTTTCCAATTTTGAATTAATAAAATATGTTTATAACATTATGAATAAGAAAAACGGAGGTAGAATATTTATTATGTCTTCTTTAGCTAGCATGTTGCCAATTGAAATGCTTGGTAGTTATACCTCAACTAAAGCATCTATTTCCATGTTGGCTACTACTATTCATAAAGAACTAAAATTTATAAAATCAAAGGTTAAAATTTCACTAATTGAACCAGGTGCTTATCATACAGGATTTAATCAGGTAATGATAGATAACAAAGAAAAATATTTATTAAAAGATAATAGTTTTTATCACTTAAGGAAGAAATTTACTAAAAGACAACGATTTATTTTTAATTTAATTGAAAAAAAGAAAAACAAAACTATTGTAAATAAAATAGTAAAGGAAGCTAATAAAAAAAAGTCAAAATTTAAAATACGTGCTCCGTTATTACAAGTGTTTTTTACAAAAATTTATTTATTATTATTCAGATGATTTATTTCTGAAGTTTTTTTTGTTATAATAAATTAGGTGATAAAATGGTAGTTTTAGTTACAGGAGCAAGTAGTGGCTTAGGAAGACAAACAGCTATTTTGTTTGCAAAAAATGGCTATGATGTAATAATTAATTATTGTAATAATTTAGATTTAGCAAAAGAAACGGAGCAAGAAGTTTTAAAATATAATGTTCAGACTTTGCTGATAAAATGTGATGTTTCTAAGGAAGATGAAGTTATTAATATGATTAATGTTGTAAAAAAGAAATTTCATAAAATAGATTGTGTTGTTAACAATGCAGCTATTAGTAAAGATTGCTTACCTTTTGAAAAATCTGTTGCTGATTTTAAGAAAATACTAGATGTTAATTTAATTGGTACTTATTTGGTGAGTAAGTATGCTAGTAGGTGCATGGATAAGGGAACTATTATTAACGTTTCTTCAAATAATGCAATTGATTCTTACTATCCTATGAGTTTAGATTATGATGCTTCTAAGGCTGGAATTATATCTTTAACCCATAATCTAGCTCTTGCTTTAGCACCCAATATAAGAGTAAATGCTATAGCCCCAGGTTGGATAAATACTAATATGAATAAAAATATGGATGAAGATTTTTATAATCAAGAATGTAAAAAAATATTATTAAACAGATTTGCTGATGCTATTGAGATAGCTCAAGTTATATATTTTTTGGCTAGTGATGCAGCTAGTTATATCAATAATACTGTAATTAGAGTTGATGGAGGAATATATGGATGTTGTTAATTTGATTGAAAAATGTGAAAAAGAACTAACTAAGCAGTATGCTGATTTAGAAAGATTGTGTCAATATAATAGTTTAAAGGTTATTAATGCTTTTAATAAATATAAAGTTAGTGAAACAGATTTTTATGGTACTACAGGCTATGGTTATGATGATTGTGGTAGAGATAAAATAGAAAAAATATTTAGTGAGATATTAGGTGGAGAAGATAGCTTAGTTAGAAGCCAATTTATATCAGGTACTCATGCTATATCAGTTGCTTTATTTGGCGTTTTAAGACCAGGTGATACTATATTGTCAGTGACTGGTAAACCATATGATACTTTGGAGGAAGTAATAGGTATTAGAAATAATTCTAGTTCTCTAAAAGCTTTTAATATTAAATATCGCCAAATTGATTTAGTTAATGATGATTTTGATTATAAAAAAATAGAACAATATTTATTAAACAATAAGGTGAAAGTTGTTTATATACAAAGATCTAGAGGTTATTCGCTAAGAAAAAGTATTTCGATTGAACAAATTCAAAAATTATGTAAAATAGTAAAAAAAATTAATAAAAAAGCAATTATTATGGTAGACAATTGTTATTGTGAGTTTGTGCAGAAATATACACCATTAGAAGTAGGAGCAGATCTTATAATAGGTTCTTTAATAAAAAATTTAGGTGGTGGTATAGCACCTAATGGAGGCTATATTTGTGGTAGGAAAGATCTAATTCATTTATGTAGTGAAAGATTAAATGTTGCTGGTGAAGCTAAAATGGTAGGTCCATCACTTGGTAATAATAAGCTTATTTTACAAGGATTATATATGGCACCAAGTGTTGTTTGTGCTTCATTAAAAATTGCTATTTTGACTAGTAAGGTTTTTGAACAATTAAAATATAAAGTAGAACCTAGATATAATGATAAAAGAATAGATATAGTACAAAGTATTATTTTTAATGATAAAGAAAAACTAATAAAATATGTTCAGGGAATTCAATCATCATCTGCTATTGACTCTTATGTCATGCCAGAACCATATGATATGCCTGGATATGATGATCAAATAATCATGGCTTCTGGTTCTTTTACTCAAGGTAGTTCCATTGAGTTATCTTGCGATGGCCCTATAAAAAAACCTTATGTAGCATATCAACAAGGATCTATGACATATCACTATGGTAAAATAGGAATTTTAAAGGCTTTAAATAATATTTTGGAAAATTAATAATATTTTGATACTATTGTAGAAATATATAAAAAGTGTTATAATTAATACAATAGGGGATATGGTATTAATTATAAAATATAGTAACATGAAATTCAAAAGTAATTAAAATTATATTTATAATTTTAATTACGATAAATATTTTCTTTACTATGTGTAATATTAAATCTTGTTTTTTATAAAAGTTAGAATGGGTGTATAAATATATGAAGTTAAAGAAAGGAAAACAACCTAAAAAAAGTACAATTCTTCTTTTTGCACTAATTATATTCATAGTTGGGATATTAGCAGTCAGTTATAATTATTTGGTAGCTAAAAAAGAAAAAGTTTATTCTTCTATGAATTTATTACTGTATGAAGATGAAACTCCTAAAGATGTAGTTGAAGATACTGATTCATCCGAAGAAGAACCTGAAAATACTAATACTATTACGGAAAATGAAAATAGTAATAAAAATAAAATATCTTATAAATATATAGGAACGTTAACGGTAAAAAAAATTAATTTAAAAAGGGGTTTTCTAGATATTAATTCACCTTATAATAATGTAGGTAGAAATGTTACTGTTATAAAAGAGTCTTCATTTCCAGATGTTAAAAATGGTAATTTGATATTAGCAGCTCATTCTGGAAATTGTACAGTTTGTTATTTTGATAAATTATATAAATTATCATTAGGTGATGTTGCAACAGTTAGTTATGGCGGACATGAATATACATATAAATTGGTTAATATCTATAATGTACCTAAAACTGGACAAGTTGAAATTAAGCGTAATCCTAGCACAAATGTTTTAACACTAATTACTTGTACTCATAATAGTGATACTGAACAAACAGTATATATATTTGAATTAGAAAATACTAAATAAAATAGGAGGTGATAATAATATGGCAGATTTATCGATTATTCAAAAAATAAGTTTATTTTTTGAAACGATTGTATCTACATCGTTCTTTTCGATATATGCTATATTTGGTGTCATTCTTCTTATTTTAATGCTAATAGATATAAGAAAACATAAAAAAATCAATAGAATTGTATATATATTAGGAATATTATTCCTTTTAACATTTGTCATTATAAAATATTTTAATATTATAATAAAAATATGTGATGTATTTATTGAAATTATTATAAAAGCATTATATTTTCCAAATTTGGGAATGTATATATTTATGTTGATAATATCAAATTTGACTTTCTTAATCTTCTTTTTTTCGAAGAATACTTTTAAAAGTTATAAAATGATAAGTGGTATTTGTAATGGATTAATAGATTTCTTGTTTATTATGATTATTGGAATTATATCTAAAGTTAAAATAGATATATCTATGGATGTAGAATTATATTCAAATTCTACTATTCTTACTTTACTACAATTATCAATGATACTTTTTGCTATAATGTATGTAATGATTTTCATAAAAAAAGTGCACAATCGTTTAAAAAGTTATGATATTAATATTATTTTTGATAAAGAATCATACCCTAAAATGGGGATTTATGTAAAAAATGATAATACTAAAGGTAAATTTAGTGATAGTAATATAAAGAAAATTAAAGTATTAAATTTTAAAAAGAATGATGCAGTTAAGTAAATAATGTAACAATTATGAAAAATATATTGAAAAAATTTGATGTATTTATTATAATATTAATGGCAAGTAAAATTGATATTTGCTATTTAAATACTGTTATTACATTAAAAGGAGATGTTAGATTATGGAATTAAAAGAAAGTAAAACTTATGAAAATTTATTAACAGCATTTGCTGGTGAAAGCCAAGCTAGAAATAAATATACTTATTTTGCAAGTAAAGCTAGAAAAGACGGATATGAACAAATAGCAGAAATTTTTGAAGAAACAGCAAACAATGAAAAAGAGCATGCAAAAATATGGTTTAAAGAATTAAATGGTGGAGACATTCCATCAACTGAAGAAAATTTATTAAAGGCAGCTGAGGGAGAAAATTATGAATGGACAGATATGTACGATTCTTTTGCTAAAACTGCTAAAGAAGAAGGATTCGATAGAATAGCATATTTATTTGAAAGCGTTGGAGCAATTGAAAAAGAACATGAAGAAAGATATAAAAAATTATTGAAAAATGTAAAAGGTGATTTAGTTTTCTCTAAAGATGGAGATAGAATTTGGCAATGTCGTAATTGTGGTCATATAGTAATTGGTAAAAATGCTCCAAAAGTATGTCCAGTTTGTAATCATCCACAAGCATATTTTGAAATAAAAAAAGAAAATTATTAATATAAAAACTGATTAGAATTTTTCTATATCAGTTTTTTTAAAGGAAAAGAGTTGTTTATGTAGTATTATTTATATGGTGGTAAGATGTATATAGATTTTAATATGAAATTAAAATTCATTGCATTTATGTTATATAAATATAATATTAGTAAAAATAAACAGCTTAAATTAGTAAAATTAATTAATTATATTGTGGAATTATATAATAATATTTATTTGCAGAATAGTTGTCAGTATGAAGTTATTGTTAATGATCGTAAATTAGATTTAGATCAAATCAAAGCTATATATGCTGATGAAATTAACAACTTAATTATTGCGGGAGCAGGTAGTGGTAAGACACTTACAATTGTTGGTAAAATAAATTATTTAATAGAACAAAGAAATTTTAAAGTTGATGAAATAATTTGTTTTTCATTTACTAATGAAGCATGTAATAATTTATTATCGAGATTAAAGTATCCAGTTAAGGTTTTTACATTTCATAAATTTGCCTTAAAATTTATCTCGAATAAGAAAATATGTAATGATAAATTAGATTATGTTATCAATGAATATTTTTCATCAATAATTTTGAACAGTAAAATTATGATGAAGAAGGTAATTAAATGCTTAAATAATGCAAATGGTAGATGTTATGTCAAATATTTACATAGTAAAGAACTTAGTAATTTTAAATTATTAATAAAACAATTTATAAATAATTTTAAAAGTAATGGATATGACTTTGAACATTTCTTAGTAATAAAAAAAAGAAAATATAAAAATTTTATTTCGATTGTTATAGATATTTATACACTATATATTGAAGAGTTAAAAGCTTGTGGGGAAGTTGATTTAGATATGCTTATTATAGAGGCTAGTAGGGTGATAAAAAATCTAAAACTGCCTTATAAGTATATAATCATAGATGAATTTCAGGATATATCATATATTCGCTATAATCTAGTAAAATCTATAGTTGATGCAAGTGGAGCTAAATTGATGGCAGTTGGGGATGATTATCAATCTATATATAAATTCTCTGGTTGCAGTATGAAATTATTGTATCAATTATATGACGATAAATTAATTACAAAAGTAATAAAATTAGAAAATAACTATAGATGCTGTCAAGAAGTTGTCAATATATCAACTAAATTTATTCTAAAAAATAAAATTCAAATAAAAAAAAAGATAGTTTCAAATAAAAGTATTTTAAAACCAATATTTATTGTAAAAGAACAAAAAGATATTTTGGAAAAATTATTAAATTATATTTTAGATGATGATATTTTAATTTTAGGTAGAAATAATGATGACATATATAAATATATTAGTAATAATATGCACTATAATAATGGATGTGTAAATAATAACGATAATAAAAAGATTGTTTATAAAACAGTTCATTCAGCTAAAGGATTAGAAGCTAATTGTGTTATTATGATTAATTTAACTGATGAGATATGTGGATTTCCATCGAAAATTAAAAATGAAAAGATTATTGATTATGTTTTTACAAAAGAAAATTATAAATATGCAGAGGAAAGAAGATTGTTTTATGTTGCTTTAACTAGAACAAAAGGAAATATTTATATGCTATATCCATCTAAACCATCTGTTTTTCTAAAAGAAATAATTAAAGATAATAAAAATTCAATTAATTATTTAAAATTATAAATATTTTAATTTATATCTATGAACGTATCTTGATAATTTCTAATCATTCTTACATTTTTTTTATAATTTGGTATATTGAAATTCTCTTTTAATAATTTTTTGACACCATAATATGCTAAATTTATTCCTAAGTTAGTACAAACACTAATACTTCCTTGTATTCTTGGATTTATTTCTAAAATTTTTAGAAGACCATTTTGATCTTTCTTTAATTCAATACCAAATATTCCATCTAATTTTAGTAAGTTTACTATTTTATTACAATATTCTTGGATATTATGATCATATATAGTAATTCCGTCAATCAAGTTACTTGTATTTTCTTCTAATACTAAAATTATAACTGAACTAATTATTTTACCATTGTCAGCTAAAATATGTACAATATATTGCTCATTGGTAAGGTATTCCATAAAAACTAATTCAGGTATATTATTGTTTTTAATTATATTATTGATTGTTTGATAATTGATATATAAAGAATTTGGTTTATCAAATAATAAGTTACTTTCTGATATATTGTTATCTATTATATGAAATCCTCTACTGCCACTTGATATTGTTGGTTTGAAACATATTTTATGATTAGGATAATTTAATAATTTGCAAGATTCTATAAAATCATTATAATTATGCACTATTTTAAATTGTGGAATATTTATATTATTATATTTCAGATATTGATATAGTTTACCTTTATTAAAAATAATATCATTATTAATAGAATTTATTATTAATAATTTAAAATTTTTAAATTTATCTTTATTATTAGAAATTTTAATAATTTCTTTATCTATTAGTGGAATAACAATATCTACTTTTTCTTTATTACATATATCTAATATATTATTAATGTAATTTTTATCATCAATTTTTGAAATTTGATAATATTTATTTATAATCTTTTGTGAGGCTACTTTTTTCTTTATATCACAACCAATAATTTTAATTTCTCTTTCATTAATATTTTTAAAGTTAGAAATTATACTGTTTGCTACCATAGATCCTGCTGCTGTAATTAAAATACAAATATCGTTCATTAATCAATTCTCCTAAAAACTAGTATTAAACCTTCTGCATATTTTAAGTTAGCTTGACATCCTCGATAAATTGCTAGAGATTTTATGTTTTCTTTGGAACGTGGATGAGGAAAATCTCTTATGACATTATCATATGAATTAATTAATTCTATTTTTTTATTTAAACCTTCTTCATTAATTTCTATAAATGTATTAGGTTGAAAGGCTTTTGTAAAATTCCAGTCAGTAGAAGATAATACTTCCATAAAATAAAATTCTTTTATAGGCTTAATATCGTTACGGCGTTGAAAAATTCTGACAGCTTCACAACAGGCATTTGATACAATTTTATGATCGTCGTTTAAATCATTAGGGTAGTGTGTTATTACAATATCGGCATTAGATTCTATTATGCTTTTTTCTATAAATTGGACTAAATCTAGATGTGCTACTGTATTCATTTTTATGTTTGGAAATTTACCTAGAAATATTTTTGATATACCTAAATTTTCCATTATATTTTTAAAGCATGATATTAAATCATTACCGTTTTTACTATTTTTTCTTGCTTCTGCTTTAGCAGAAAGTACACAAATAGAAACATTATTTCTCATTTTTATTAGATTATAAATAGTTCCGCCAATACCCAATACTTCATCATCTGGGTGGGCTACTACGATTAAATAATTCATGAAAAACCTCCTAAATTGCAAAGTGCATTAAAATTATCTCATAATAGTATTAAGGTGTCAATTAATTTTTTTATTTTGGTATAATATATATAGTTTATAATCTTAATTGATTTAATTATTTTGTGAGGTAGTTATGGATAATATGAATAATATTTTAAATAGACTTGGTAAATCTAAATTTAGAACTAGTTTTCGACTTAAAGAGATTGATATAGATTATATTGATAAAAAAGGTTTAGATACTATTAGAGAACATGCTTTTCTTTTTGTTGAAAAAAGATTATCTAAATCATTTATTGTAAATGATGGTAAACAAACTCCAATGAAAGGGCATCCTGTATTTATTGCTCAACATGCAACAGCTACTTGTTGTAGAAAATGTCTTTATAAGTGGCATCATATTACACCTAATCATAATTTAACAGATAAAGAAAAGGGTTATATAGTTAATATAATAATGTATTGGATTAATGAGCAATATTTTAATAATAAGAAAAAGTTTAAATCATAAATTTATTTAATTATATTAAATTTTAAAAATATTTCATAAAAAAATTATCATTTAACTGATAATTTCAAATTATTTTGTACACAACTTATCTTTTTTTATCAATTCTGTTTTTAATAATATTATTCCCAAAATAAATGCTAAAATATCAGCTATTATTGCACTCCATAACATTGTTACAACATTTTTAGAAATAATGGCAATTATTATAATTGCGGGAACGAAGAAAATTACATCTCTTGCTAAGGATAATAATGTTGATTTGAGACTTGAGCCCATAGATTGTAAAAGAATAGACATAGATTTAGTTAAGCAAGTCAATATGATTCCACCTAAAAATATTCTTAAACAAAATTGGGCATATTCCATATATTCATAAGAATTTCCTTGGCCAAAAATATTAATAATAAAGTTAGGTAAAAGCTCAAATAATATTAAAGCTATAATACCAACAATTAAATTTGTTATTAGAATATATTTTATGGCTTCTTTAACTCTTTTTATATTTTTAGCTCCAATATTATATCCAATAATTGGCATTCCTCCTAAAGATACACCAACAACAATAGATATAATAATTCCAAATACTTTCATACATATTCCGATAACAGCTAGAGGTGTTACAACTCCATAAGCTATACTGGAACTAGAAATAGTCATATATCCATACTTACTAACTAAATTATTGGCAACAGCTATTATTATAACAATTGCAAGTTGTGTTATTAAAGATGCTAATCCTAAAGATATTGATTGTTTGCATACTCTTATATTTAATTTAATAGATTCTTTATTTATTTTGAAAGATTTAGATTTATTTAAATATAAAATACTTATTATAAAAGTAATTATTTGACCGATAATAGTAGCAATTGCTGCACCTTTAACATTCATATTAAATATAAATATGAATATTGGGTCTAATATAATATTTGCTATTGCTCCCATTAAAGTTGCGAACATTGCATACTTAGGACTTCCATCGCTTCTAATAGAAGCATTTAATCCTTGACCAATAATATAAAATGGTAATCCATAACAAATTATTTTTAAATAATCTTTGGCATATTGATAACATTTTATTTCGTGTGGATTTCCTCCAAATAATTTTAATATTTGTTCATTAAAAATTAATCCAACAATCGTTAATATAATTGATATTACAATTAGGAGTATTAAACCATTACCAATAGCTTTATTTGCTTTATTTTTATCTTTAGCCCCTAATGATAAATTGAATAATGCTGACATACCATCACCAATTAATAAGGCAAAAGCAAGTGATATTACTGTAAATGGATAAACAATATTTGTTGCTGCATTTCCATATTCTCCTGCGTTACTCCAGCCTATGAATATTTGATCAACAATATTATATAGAGCAGCTACAATCATACTAATAACACATGGTATTGCAAATTTTTTAATCAATTTAGAAATTTTATCGTTTTCTAAATCTATTTTTTTCATAAAATCCCTCCATTAAATTATTTGGGCATAAAAAATACGCAAGTCTTTATACAATTGGACTTACGCATATTTGCAACACATTGCTAGTAATTTGACTTAATATTTTTTGCTCAATATATCCATTATAGCACTTTTTATTTTTTTTTGTAATAAATTTTAATAATATTTGAAATTTGATTCAATTGAAAAAGTAAATTGAGATATAAGATATCTTTATACAATTTAGTATTGCAATGATTTTAGTCAAGGGCTA
>CANPWK010000007.1 GCA_947584105.1 uncultured Bacilli bacterium | reverse complement strand
GTCTTAATAATTTGACTACTCATTTTCAGAGAAATATATTATCCAGCATACTACCAACTAATATTCTCTCAAATAAATGGTTGCTGACATGGGAGTCGAACCCATTATTTACAGGGTATGAGCCTGTCGTGATAATCCGTTTCACTCGTCAGCTATGTTTGGTCGCTCTCCCTAGATTCGAACTAGGACATCATAGGTTCAAAGCCTATTGCCTTACCATTTGGCTAGAGAGCAATGTAAGAGAGAAATACGAAAGGAGGTCTAAATACTTCTCTCAATTATAATATATCACTTATTTTATTGTGTTTTCTTTGGTGTTTATCACTTTTTTTACTTTTTGATAATATTTTTTCCAAATATGTGTAAAATCTGTCGGTTTAATACCATTTATCAAATTTTCTTCCGCAACTTTTTCTACTGCTTTACTAGGTGTCATGCCATTTAAAATATTTAAATAAAGCCTATAACATATTTTATTTTTTGAAAACTTTGACAAATTTTCTTTACATTTTTCTAACAACAATTTTCTATCAAGTATTTGATTTTCTACTTCAACTATATCACATTTAGAATTTTGTTTTATGTCTTCTAATATTTTGATTTCTAATTCCAAATCATTTATATATTTTATACATATAATATTTTGTTCTCCCTCCATAAATTCACCTTTTTAATCTAAGAAGTTATCATCGATAGATACTTGTTCACCAAATTCTTCAAATGGATCTGATGTTTGGGATGTTTGTTCTTCTTCGGTATTGTTGCTTATAGGTTTCTTATCTAAAAATTGAATATTTTGCGCTAATACATAAGTAGAATACCTATTATTACCTTCACTATCTTCATAACAGTCAATTCTAATAGACCCTTCTACAGCAAGTTGATTCCCTTTTTGTTGATATTGTACTAAATTTTCAGCTTGTACTCCCCAAACTTGAACAGGTATAAAATCTACGCCATCACTATATCGATTAATTGCTAAATTAAATTTAACTACTGATTTTCCATTAGTTGTTTGTCTTAGCTCTAAATTAGTACTAATACGCCCAATTCCAATAAACTTATTAATAAGTCATCACCTCTTTCTTTTTCATATGCAATTTCGTATGTTCACTTCTTTTCATAAGTTCTAAATTTTCAAGTCTATTATCATCTTTTATTCCATTCTTGTGGTGAACTACCTCATCTTTATTAAGCCATCTACCAATGTTACATTCCATAATTAAATCATGTTCTAATATCCATCCTCTTTTATCACTTTTTGGGTGAGATGGAAAATATATTCTAACATATCCATTATGTAATTCTTTTCTTCCTATCCCTTTGTTTTGGGCAATTTTTTGTTTTTCTAATGTTTCTTCGGACCATTTTTTACCCTTGTGAGTCATGCTTATAATCTTTTTGTGTTCTTCTGTTAAATGTTTCCCTTTCATTCCAGTTTCTCTGTGATTTCTTGTTGGAATATCATACTTTTTTAAAAAATTATATATTTTTCCTTGTGCCATATTTAAAATTTTTGATATTTCGGATATTGTCATTTTTTCTATTAAATAATATTGTTTTAATTCCGATTCCGACGGTTGTCTCATATTTCTGGACATTATATCTTCAACTTACCTTTCTTATCTAAAATTTCATATCTAGTTAGTATTTCTTCTACTTCTTCTTTAGTTTTAGCAATACCAACGTGAGCCTTTACTGTTTTCATTAAACTATCTAATTCTTTTAATTCGTTTTCACATTTCTCTTGCAATTCCTTTATGTCTTCATTAACATAATTTGTATCAATATAATAACCAAACTCATAACAAGAAGTTTTTCTTTTCATTTCTTTATTTAAATCACTACCACCAGATATTGTTTCTTTAAGCTCTTCACGTTCTTCATCACTAAATTGTGAAGTAAATAAATTATTTAATTCATTAATACAATTTTGAGTAATTTTGTCATATTGTTCTTTTATAGAACTTTTATTTCTAATATCTTCTATCATTTTTGAATATTTATTATTAATTATTTCTTTTTGCTTACTAGCATATAAATATACTAAATTTAAACTTTCTATCATATCATTTCCTTCTTTCTTTCCTATAATTGGGTTATCCTTTTCCCATATCCCCATAAACCAATTTTTATAATTTTCTTGATTTGGGAACATTTTGGCTTTTTTCAATGCTTCCCACCAATCGTATAATTCTTGGTTTCTATCTATAATTAATTTTTTCGTTTGTAAATCATCACATGTAAGTTTTATTCCACTAGAATTTATATTTATTTCTGATGTCGTTGCTGGTTCTACTAATTTAAGTTCATATTCTTCAAACCAGCAACAATGATTTCCTGAATATTCTTTTTTAGAATAACCATTTCCATTATGTCCTTGATTCCAACTGTCATGGTAAACAAGATATGGGCATAAAGTTTCTTTGTTTATTTCTACTATTTTTCCAATTCCAAATTTAGTTTTTACTCTATCTCCTACTTTAAATTTCGACATCTATTCACCCCTATTCCCATACATCGTTTTCAATTAATTCAAATCCTGATGGTTCTAATGGTTTCATTTTTTCTCTAAATTCAGTTTGTGCATCATCACTTAGCTGACTTTTATATTTATCAAACCATTCTTTAAAGTCTTTATAATTGCTATAATCGTATTCATACCAAGCATCTTTCAATGAATCTCGATTATCCTTAGCTGTTTTTACTTTTTCAATAATACTTGACGAATAAGATAATGTTTCATTTAAAATGTCAGCATATATCTTTTTAGGTACAGTTTTAATTGCTTTGTTAGTTTCTCTTGCAACATATTCCATTAATTCAGAACTACTGTCGTTTACTACAATATCATCTTCTTTGATGTCAAATCTTTCTTTAAGATGTTCTGCATATTTTTCTTTAAATTCAACATCAAATTCAACATTTTTGTCTTTAAGATATTCTCCATCTCGACCTTTTCCATCAATTACTTCATCAACAAATGAAAAGTTATCAACACAACATGCTACAGATAAAGCTGTTAATCTTTTTAATTCATAAATGTTAATTGACTTTCTATCCCTATCAAGGTTTACATATCTAGCATCGAAATTATATCCATATTCAAAATTATCATCTTCATAGACAGGTAATCCCTCAACAAATACTTTTCCTTTGAATTGTGAATCTGTCAATATTTCACCATAACTTGTTTGTATTGAATTATAGGATTGTCCATTTATTCCTAAAAATTCATTTTCTAGATTTGTTAATTCACAGCCACTAAATCTTGATATTTCAAATACTAAATCATCGCCACAACTATCAATTTCATTAATACATAATACCTCACAATCAAAGTTATCAGAATATTCAAAACTTGGTTCCCATAGTTTGTTACCATTTTGAATTGATACATCTTTACCTTCTCGTAATAATACAAGAATTGCCAGTTTGTATCCCTCTCCAAATTGACCTATTTTATCTAAATCATCCTTTTTAGATGTATTGCCAAGAAGTAATGTAGAACTAGGTATTGATGTGTTTTTATTTGTAATAGAAATAGTCCCATTTCGTTTATCAATATCAATTTGTTCTTCTCCATCACTATCTTTAGCATTTTGTAATAATTCTCTAATTGCTTCTTCTATACCCCAACTAGATACATAATTTCGTGATAAACTTAATTCATACTTTTTCATTGTTGCACCTCTTCTAATTCCATACCACGATTAATAAGTGATTGAATATAAGGTATTCCTGCACATGCAATTCCATTTATTTCTGGATAATATGCCCTCAAGTAATCATTATCACCACTTCTACAATGTGTTAATTTTAAAGATATTTCTATAACATCGCCCACTTTAACTGTGTCAAATCCTTTTCCTTTGGTTTTAGGCATTTGTTTTACTATATACTTATTTTTTAATATAATTCCTGTATCAATCATTTTCTTCTCCCTTCATATATTTTTCTTTGTAGTAAGGGCAAAATTCACAACAAGAACAATATTCTAAACATTTCTTGTCTGTCCCTTCCCTTACTTCTATTTCATAAATATTCGGATAATTTACTTCCAAATTTTTCAAATGCTCTTCTGCCTCTTCTAATGAGTCATGTAATTTAGATGCTGTTTTATTTGCTTTCTTTTTTACTGCATATTTAGTTGAATCTTTCCATCTTTCTTCATCAGTACACATTGGAAGTTCTTCATCTGGTGCATTTTCATATTTTTTAAATTGTTCTATTTCTTTAAATGATTTTTTATTAAATTTAAACTTTTCTATCCATATTGGTAGTTTCGGATATTGTGAATCAGTTTTTGATTTAGTTTTATTGTGGTCTTTTATAAATGCTATTGCTTCTGCTTTATCAATATCAAATCCCATATCTTTTACTGCCCAAGCATATATAAGCATTTCTTTTCGCCAATCTTCAAAATCTTTATAAATAACTTTCCAAGCACTACAAGTTTTCCAATCAATTATCATTTTTTTTATAAGGTCAATCATGTCAGAACGACCACTTAAATAATAGCCTTTTAATTCTTCCCAATATTTTCCTAAATCTACTTTTAATTTTTCTTCTTTGAATTGTCCGTTATCTTCTTGTGAATTTTCAATAACACTATGTACCGCAATTCCAAAGATCATCCAGCACATATCAGATACATCTTGCTCTATTTGATTGCCGTATCTTCTTTCAAGAATAATTTGTCTAGTTGGTTTTAATATTGTTGTACAAGAGTATTGATGTGGTGTTGGTTTGTAATTACTATTAACAAGTTCTACTAGTTGCTTCGGTAATTTAAGCTTATTTGTTATTTTCATTTTTGCCTCTTTTTAATGTTTCATTTTCAAAATATTTTAACCAACATTTTTCGTAATCGTCTTCGCAATTATCACAATCACATAACTTTAATATTTTATTATTTTCATCATCTATTGATGATAATGGACAGTCGTTTGTAAAAAAGGGATGATTTAATATTTCATCAATGATTTTGTCTTTTTCTTCTAATTGATGTTGTAATTCTTCAATCGCATTAATTGCATCAATAGTTTTAAAATCATAATCATTTTCTCCATAGAATAATTTGTGGTAACCACCATCGATTTTATCTTGTAAATATTGCTTTAAATAATTTAATATATTTATTTCTTCTTTATCCATCTATTCACCAACTTTTTCTTTTAATTGCTTAATCAATGATGTTGCTTGTGTTTTAGATAATTTTTTTAGTAATTCTTCTGAATGTTGAATTTTCAATTTCTCATATGTTTTCTTTTTTATTTCTTCACTTTTGTTAAGTAAAATTCTAATTGCTTGAAGTTGACCTGTATCCATTAATTCTATTTTTGGTTTAGCAACTGTTTTTTGCGTTGGTATTGTACTTTGCTGATACTTACTGTCAGTCTTATTCCAATAAATGTCTGCTCCAAATCCTAATTGTTTACAAGCTACACTAATTGCATCAGTATAAGCCATTTTGACTACTTCATCACTTGTATATAATCCTTTACTTTCTTTTGCAACAAATGTACTTCCACCTGTTCCATAAATAGGATTTGACCATTCACCATCAATTTTGACATATAATTCAATATCAACGAAACACATTATTTCATCATTGGCACCCGTAACAAATTCTCTTTTTGTTTCTTTTGTATACCAACCTATTCCAACAGGTCCAAATATTTCTGTTAATTTTTCTATTCTCCATTGTGGGTTAATATCTGTCATACCTTTTAAACGACCAGCATTAATAGTTTTTTGTGCATTTTTTGGTACTTCTTTTACTTTGTCATATATCTCTAAATTTTCCACTATTTCACCTCTTCTACACTTAATATTTTTAATACATAATATAATTTGTTAGGTTCTGCTCCCCATTCTTCTTTGCCAATCCCCTCAAATATTTTTACTTTGCATTTAATTTGAGGACTTTTTTTACTATAACCATTTCTAAAAACAACATCAAAAATCATATAGTCTTCTGGTATCATTAAATATTCCATTTCTCGCTCGGTTAATTCATGGTTAAAAACAAAATATAATTTAGAAAATCTACTCGTATAATATGGTTTTATTTCTCGATATTCTTCTTTCTTTTCTCCAGATTTAATCATATCGAACCATTTTTTCTTAATTGGTAGTGTTAACATTATTTTTTTTCTCTTTAACAATAATTTTTTCAATACTACATCTATCAAAATGTATAAATTCTCCATTAATATTGCAGAAAGATACTAAATCCCCATCGTATTGTTCTTTAATATTTCTATTTAGTTCATCTATAGACATAGTAGTTTTTATTTTAAAACTTTTTTTTAATCCAAACATTTTATAAACTTTAATTTTAAATATATGTTTCATTAGTTTCCACCTCTCTCATTTAGTTTTATAAATTTTTGCACTAATTTTAATAAATCAATTTTAGTCATTTTTACATATTGAATTTTGCCTGTTTCCTTTTGTTTAAAATCAGTTTTGATGATTTCTTGTAATAACCAATCATAACTGTATTCAATATTTTCACTAAGTTCTTTTTTCATGTGAATCTCTTAAATGTATCAATTCTTTTATTTGAGCACTTGATAAAGTAATTTTTAACATAGTATGCATGTTTATTATTTTTTGTGGAGCATAAATTTTTTTTAATTTGTTATATTCCCTTTTAGAAATTATTTTTTTCATTCTATTTCCCCTGTCTCAAAATTTATTTTACAATTGTAATATCTTTGAAATCCTTCATCGCAATCCAAAATATTATCTCTATTTGCTTTTAATCTAGATACATAATCATTTCTTCCTATTTTTGCTTCTTTAAAATCAGTTGTTGCTTTAAATCCAAGTTGTGATGAATGAGTTACATAATATGGTACTTCTTGATATCTCCATTTTTTATTCCATTTTTTAACTTGACCTCTCCATTCTCTTGAGGTTATATTAATGCCGTATTCTCTATGAAGTTCTAAAATTATTTGCTTTTGTTTTTTCCATTTCGTTAAATCTATTAATTCTATCATCTTTTACCATTTAGTCTCCTTTCTAGCGCTTGTATTTCTTCTGGAGTAGCTTCTTGTTGCTCAATTTGTTCATTCATCCAATTTTGTTTTAATGAATTATGGTTTATAATTTCATCTTCCCAACCTTTGGCATTTAGCCATGTTGATGGATATGGAATAAATTTGCCGTTATTGGTTTGCCACTGTTCAGTTTGTTTAAGAAGTTTAATTTTAGAAATCATTTCATTAACTAGATCATCACTAGGATTATTTTTTATAAACCACTTTTCTGCAATTCCTTTTGAAACTTTTTTTGGATATGCATCCCAAAATTTATTAAACCTTTCTTTTATATTTTCTTTAGAATTATTTAATAGATGAATTTCTTTAATAGATGAATTATTTTGTTCTATCGTTGAAGATATAAGGGTTCTATCGTTAGAGATATAAGGTTCTATCGTTGAAGATATAAGGGTTCTATATTTTTCACCAAATGTGTAATAAGAATAATTTCCATTATCTTTTATGTTTTTGTGTTTCAAAATTTCAAGATTACACATTTTTTCTAGCCTTCTATATAATGCTAATTTTTTTATGTTTAAAATTGGCAATGCATCTAATAAACTTTGATAATTGACCCAAAAATATATTTCTCCATCTATTTCTTTTTTTGTCATATTTGGTTCAAAATCAACTATCCATCTTAAAATAACTAAATCAACTACATCTAAATTTTTTATTTTTAGTGCTTCTTCTTGACTAAATCCTTCAATCGTATATTTCATTATTCACCTTCAATCATTTCAGCAGGTATTAATTTATCTTGTTTCCACACATAATTTTCTAATTTTTCTGCTTCTTCTAAAGTTATATCTTTCAAAAAGATTATTTTTCTTGACATATTTTCCTCCTTTTCTATCATCATTTTTTCGTACATAATATTCTCTATGTACTAGTAATAAATTTTTTTATTTGTCATTTCCAAAATCCTATTTTTACTTCTACGCAAATGTTATTACTTACTTGCAATGCTTTACAAAGTTGTTCAAATTGTTTAGGTTTTATCTTGTTTAAACCAAGTTCCCAATGATCAATTAATGATCTAGAATAACCCGTTTCTTGAGACAATTCTAACAACGTCATATCTCTATGTTGCCTGATTTTTCGTAATTGTTTTCCAAGTTCTCGATAAAATTTTGAATCAATGGTTTTTATTATTTGCATTTTTACTCTCCTTTCTTTTAAATTTGAGTATAAGAAAAACACCTAGATAGCCTAAATTTTCGTTTAAATCATTGACATTACAAGGTGTTTGTAGTACAATTAATGTACTAACTGTCATAGGTGTGTCTTATACATCTGTGATAAGTAGTATAATGAAATGTGTAGCACTTCCTAAACCGAAAGGGATAGAAAGTGAGTGAGCATATGCTCCTACATGTTCTGGAGATACTATTCTCAAATGACATCACTGTCAAAATAGGCGATATTTCGCTTGTTAAGATAAATGTTACGAGAAAATAGTTTCTCACTTTGATGTTTAGGGTTAAGTTCAGTCCTCGAAAAATTGAAACTTAACTCTCTTATTTTGCCTATCACCAATTAATTTTGGTTTTAGGGTAGCACTTCTTTTCTAAGGGAAACCTAATGAATCGAGGTGATACTATGAAAAGTGTATTTATTACATTGATTAAGGCACTTTTTGGTGGCATAAATGTCCAAATTAGCGATATTTCGTTAATAAGGATAGTCACTAAAAAATGACCCCAAAAGTGTAGCACTTTTCTTTTTTTATTTTAGGTGTAGCACTAAATAAATTTTGAAATTCCTACAAAGTGTTTCATATCATGAAAGTCTTTATTTCACTACACTACTATCACTTGTAAAGTACTCTTTCTGTACCTTACGATATAATAATATCAATTTTTTTGAACTATGTCAATAGTATTTTTCTATTTTCTTGATTTTTTAACTTTTTTATTCAAATTAATTGATTTTTTTGTGTAAAATGTCAATACTTTTTAACCACTTTATGATATAATTTATATATATACTACGTATATATATAAAAATTGCAAAAAGGACGTGATTTTCATGTTTGGGGACAGATTAAAAGAATTACGAAAAGAAAGAAATGTTACGCAAGAGGAATTAGGTAAAATATGTGGAGTTGCTAAAAATACTGTCTCATATTGGGAGAACAATACTAGCCAACCTTCATATGAAATATTAGAAAAAATTGCAAAATATTTTAATGTTTCACCAAATTACCTACTCGGCTTTAATCAAGATGATCTAGACAAGATTGCAAAACTTAAAAGTGCCTGTCAAGAAGCAGGTCTTATGGCAGGGCAAGATTTTACTTTAGAAGAATTTGAAAAGGCTATGATGGTTGTAGAAACATTGAGAGATAAAAAGAATCAATAATAACTTGATAAAAATTAATTTTTATGATATTATGTATACAGATGTGAGAAATCACATACAATAAAAAAAGAGATACACTTGATATGACGTGTTAGGTGTTAATCTCTGCCTAAATTATTTTAGTTCTTGAAAAACACCATACTCAATGTTGAATAGGTGTTTTTCTTTTAGTCTTGATTGTAAAATTTTGTTATAACCATAACTGCTATAACTAGCATTATGATATATTCCATAAATTCCTTTCATAGACATCACCTCTATTCTAGTTTTAGCTGTTTTGACTTTTGATAGAACAGAGGGAAACACCTAACTATCTTGTATATCTCACTTACATAATACTACATTTTAAAAAAAATGTCTATAAAAATGTACTTTTTAAATTAGTACATTTTTTTATTTTTATTTATTATAAAACTGATAAATTCCTCATATAAATTTTCTTCTTGTAGTATTATATATAAATTTATTAATTTCATACTGCCACCCTACCTATTCTTTTATACAACACACTACATTAAAAAATTGCAAAACCCCAATGAAAACACAATATTTTTTTTATTAATATAATTATATAATAATTATCGCAAAAAGTAAACATTTGTTCGGTAATTTGATTAAAAAAATTAATTGTGCTATTATATTTTGCACTGGTTGAAAGGAGATAATAAAATGCCAGTATATGAAGAAAAGGGGCTTGTTAATGGGCAAAAGAGATGGTTTATTAGAACATATGTAACTGATGAATATGGAAAAAGTAAACAAATTACACGTCATAATAAAGAATGGATTGGTCGTGAAGGCAAAAAAGAAGCCGAATGTGAAGAAAAGCGATTGCAAGGGCAAATATATATAAATACTAAAAATATTAGGTTTAGTGAATTATGCAATTTGTATTTGGAATATCAAAAACAAATTAACAAAGAATCTACTTATTATACATATTTTAAATTAATTCAAAAATGGATAATTCATTACTTCAATAAAAAAGTTAGAGATTTATCACAAAATGATTTTATTATATGGAGAAATAAAATATATAAAAATTCATTGTCTATAAATATGAAAAATAAAATTCATATCGTTATGGTAAATATATTAAAATATGGTATGAAATACAACTATATAACTGTAAATTTCGAACAAAATTTAGGGCCATATAAAGAAAAAAACGAAACAGTAAAAAAAGAAATTCAAAAGATTAAATACATAACATACGATCAATTTAAAATATTTATTTCACATGTTGATGATATACATTGGAAAACTTTTTTTATTTTTTTATATTATACGGGGATGAGAAAAGGTGAAGTTCAAGCATTAACTTGGGAAGATATTGATTTTAATAATAATCAAATATTAGTTACAAAAAATTTAACACCAAAAACATTTGATGCTCCATATAAAATTACAAATACAAAAACTAAAGAGAATAGAAAAATAGATATGGATATTTTTTTAAGAGAAACAATGTTGAATTATTATGATATAAAAAGCAAAATAGAAGGATTTTCTGTAAAAGATTTTATATTTGGTGGCAAAGTGCCAATATCTAGAACATCCATAGATAGATATAAAAAATATTATTTTAATAAATCTGGGATTAATGAAATAACAATACACGAATTTAGACACAGCCATGTATCGTTAATCATTAATGAAGCTGTAAAAAAAAATATGGATATGTTAGGTATATTTATAATGCTATCGGAACGTATGGGACATACTATTGAAGTAATGCAACAAGTGTATATGCATTTATTTCCAAATATACAAAGTAAAGTTGTTGATATTATAAATAATTTAGACAAACAAGACCAAAACTAAGACTAAAAAAATAAAAACCCTTATAAAATAAGGGTAAAATTCAATCTGGAGCAAGTGACCAGAATCGAACTGGCATCCCAGCCTTGGCAAGGCCGTGTACTAACCATTGTACTACACCTGCAAACAAGTTAATTATAACATATCTATAATTAATTGTCTATCTTTTTTTATGTTTTTTATGATATTTCATTCTACTACATATTATAATTATAAGTAAAATGCCTAATATTAAACTGAATATTAAATAATAATTATAATACTTAATATCTTTATCTAAATATACTTTGTAAACATCTAATATATCTCCATTATAAATAATGTTAACTTTACCCAAATAATCCCCTTTTTTTATTTTTCTATCTATTACTTTAATTCCCTGATACTTATATTTTATGTCTTTTTTGTTAAAATCATTACTTAAATATTTTTGAATATTTTTATTTGAAATAATTTCATACTCTTTTGTCTTACTTCCTTTCACTTTCAATTTAGTTAAATAATCACCCTTATTAAGTATATTTTGATATGAATAGTTACTACTAAAATAGTCATATAATATTAAACTATCTTTAATTCGTGAGGCATTATTATCAGCATTTAATGTTACAGCTAAATATGAAACATCATCAATAGTTGCAATAGAAGCAAAACAATATTCAGCTAAATAAGTGAAACCCGTTTTAGAACCTTTTATATTAGAAATATCTAATTTAAAATCTGAAGAAATTTTATCTGTATTTTTTTTCAAATCTAATCCATTAGAAGCTTTATATTGATGGGAAGTAAATATTTGTTGAAATTGTTCGTTCATTAGGGCATTTTTTAAAATAATAGCCATATCATAAGCTGTTGAATAATTATCTTCATCCATACCAACAGGATTAGAAAAATGAGTATTTTTTAAATTTAATTGCTCTACTTTTTTATTCATTAATTCTGAAAAAGCACTTATACTTCCTGCTATGTTATTAGCAAGTATTTGAGCACAATCAGCTCCACTAACTAATAATAAACCATAAAGTAAATCTTTATAATTAACTTTATCCCCTACTTTGAACCCTGCTTTAGCATAACCATCTAAATTTCTTAAATCGTTAGTAGTAACAGTCACTATTTTGTCTAAATCATCTACTTGTTCTAAAGTTACTAAAGCAGTCATTATTTTAGTTAAACTAGCTACATAAGTTCTATCATTACTATTTTTATCATAAATAATCTTATCATCATTTAGATTATATAAAATTGCTTTTTTGGAATTGATATTTATATTATCTAAAGCAGAAATATTACTTAATATAAATATATAACTAATAAATAAAACTGTAATAAAACTTTTAAAATATTTTCTTATTTTCATATACCATCTTTTTTATTATAACAAATTAATCATAATTATACAATATTTATTCAACTTCCAAATATTCCTCTAAAGCAAGATTATTATTCATAATATAAGTTGATACATCTCCCACATATCTAATATGCCATGGTTCATATTTATAGCCAGTAATATTTTCTTTATCTTTTGGATAACGAATAATAAAACCATATAAAGAGCACATTTCATTTAACCATATTCCTTCTGGAGTATTAATATAATTATCATCAATTCTCCCAACATCAAAAGCTAGACCTGTTTGATGTTCTGAATGTCCTGGTCTAGCTGAATATCTATCAGCATTTAACCCGTCTTTTTGATAATAAATATTATATATTTCTTTTTGGGTATCATATGATCTATATGCAGATAAAACTGGGATATATAAGCCAATACTTAATGCATCACTTTGCATTTGGTGTAAATAATATAAAGCAGTAGCATCTATTCCATTACCATAATCTTTTGGCAATCCATATTTTTTATTAACAAGTAATATTCCCTTAATATATGTAACATGATTAGTGTCAATAGTATTTGAAATGTTATTTTCCATACTTTTAATTTTATTTTTGTAATTAATGACTGTTAATTTTAAAGTTGTAGATGGTATTTGACTTAATATTATTAATAAAAAAATTAAAATTTTCTTCAAATAAAATCTCCTTATATTTTACATACTTATTATAATAATATGAAATAAATAATTAATTATAAAAAAATAGTTTTATAAAAAACTATCTAATTTTAATCTTTTTACTTTTTCTAAATAACATCTACCACAAAGCGGAACATATTCAACTTTTTTCCCTTTTCCATCAATAATTACTTCCTCACCAATAGTTTGGAATTTTCCATCAACTTTTCGCGCACTAAATCTTGCTATATGTCCACAATGACATAAAGTCTTTATTTCTTCTAATACATCGGCAATTTCTAATAATCTTCTTGATCCTTCAAAAGAATGCATTTTAAAATTATTGCGAAGTCCATAACAAATAACTGGAATATTATAAAATTTGGTAATAATAAATAAATCATCAACCTGTTTAGCTGTTAAAAATTGTGCTTCATCAACTAAAATACAAGCTAATTTCTTATTTATTTTATTCTTGATTAATGGTAATATTGATATATCTTTAGGAAGTAAAATATCTACTTTTCTTTCTAATCCTATTCTTGATTGTAACTTATCACTGCCTTTTGTATCAATGATGGATTTTAAAATTACAGTTTTATATCCCATTTCTTCATAATTATATGCTGTTCTAATTAAATCGATACTTTTACCACTATTCATAGCACCATATTTAAAATATAATTTTGCCATACTTCCTCCTAAAATGGCATTTTAACATTTCCATTTTTTATTCTTTTCATCATTGTCTTCATTTGTTCAAATTGTTTTAATAAGCGATTAATTTCCTCGACACTTCTACCACATCCTTTGGAAATTCTAAGCTTACGAGAGTTTTTAATACATTCAGGATGTCTTCTTTCATATGGCGTCATCGATAAAATAATTGCTGCTATATGAGCCATATCTTTTGGATTAACTTTAACACTTTTAAGCTCTTTAGGAATTCCTGGAATCAATTTTATTAAATTTTCTAAAGGCCCCAATTTTTTTATTTGTTTAAATGTTTTCAAAAAATCATCTAAATCAAATTTTCCTTGTTCCATTTTTTTAGCAGCTTCTAAGGCCTCGTCTTGATCTATGGTATTTTCAACTTTTTCTACCATACTTAATAAATCACCCATGCCTAAAATACGACTGGCCATTCTATCGGGATAAAATTCATCAAGTCCATCCATTTTTTCACTGACACCAACAAATTTAATTGGAACATTTGTTAAATGTCTAATAGATAAGGCAGCTCCTCCTTTAGTATCACCATCAAGCTTAGTTAATATAGCCCCTGTTAGTGGTAATTCATGGTTAAATCCTTCAATTACATTTACAGCATCTTGACCGGTCATACTATCGATTACTAATAGTATTTCTTGTGGATTTACTTTATTATTGATATTATTTAACTCTTGCATTAAATTATCATCGATATGTAATCTACCTGCTGTATCTATAAGAACATAATTAAAATTATTTTCTTTCGCATAATTTATAGCATTCTCACTAATATTAACAGGATCTCCCTTACCCTCACTATACACTTCAATACCAAGTTCTTTACCAATTTGTTTTAATTGATCAATGGCCGCTGGTCTATATACATCACAGGCTACTAAAAGTGGATTCTTTTTATATTTTTTTCTTAATAATAAGGCTAACTTACCTATAGTAGTAGTCTTACCACTACCCTGTAAACCTACTAACATTAATATCGCTGGATTACCTGTAGTATTTAATTCTTCATGATTGCCACCTAATAAGTCTACTAATTCATCTTTTACGATTTTTACAAATACTTCACCAGGCTTTAAACTTTTTTTTACTTCTTCACCCAAAGCTTTTTCCTTAACATTATTAATAAATTCCTTAACAACCTTATAATTTACATCAGCTTCTAGAAGAGCTAATCTAATTTCTCGTGTTATAGAACTAATATTTTCTTCAGTTATTTTGCCATGTCCTTTAATTTTATTAATTGCATTTTGCAGTCTATCTGATAAATTTTCAAACATAATATCACCTATTTAATTATAGCTATAATTAATATAAAAGTAAAGAAAAATTTGTTAAAGAAATAGATAAATATCAACATCTTTAGCGATTTTGATTAAATTAATATTCCCTTATTGAACTAGACAAATATTAAAATAAATAGTATAATGATTAAGTCGAAAGAAAGGAGGGATTAGATGAAACTATTTGATAATAATGAAACTTTAGTCTTCGCTCTTGGTGGATTATTAGAAGTTGGAAAAAATATGTATTGTGTGGAATGTGGTAATGAAATAATTATTACAGATGTTGGTATTACCTTCCCATCCAATGAATTACCTGGAGTTGATTATATTATTCCAGATTTCAGCTATTTAAAGAAAAATGAACACAAAATTAAAGCTTTATTTATAACACATGGTCACGAAGACCATATTGGTGGCATTCCCTTTTTGTTAAGTTATATTAATATTCCTTGTATATATGCCCCTAATCAAGCAACTGGATTAATTAGAAAAAAATTAGAAGATAAAAATATTAAGTATAAAAATTTATATGTATATACAGAAAATACGAAAGTAAAATTTAAAAATATAAGCGTTGAATTTTTTAGAACTACCCATTCAATCCCTGATTCACATGGTATAGTTATTAATACTCCAAATGGAACTATTGTAACTACTGGTGATTTTAAATTCGATTTAACTCCTATTGGTCCTATGGCCAATATTCATAAAATGGCTAGTATTGGTAAAAAAGGAGTTACACTTTTATTAAGTGATAGTACTAATGCTTTAAATGATGGAATGAGTGTTTCAGAATCAAAAGTAGACGAAACTCTATCAGAAATCTTTTTAAGACATAGTGGCAGAATTATTATTGCTACTTTTGCCTCTAATATTTATAGATTAAAGCATATTGTTGATACTTGTAAAAGAAATAATCGAAAGATTGCTGTATTTGGTAGAAGTATGGAAAACAATCTAGATATATCTTTAAAAGAAGGTTATATTAAACATAAAGATATATTTGTAACACCAGAAGAAGCTAATAAATTAAGTCCCAATAAAGTATGCTTACTATGTACAGGTTCACAAGGAGAACCTCTCGCTGCTTTATCAAGGATTGCTAATGGAACACATAGGCAAATTAAACTTCAACCAGATGATTTAGTTATTTTATCGTCATCTGCAATTCCAGGAAATGCCTTAAGTATTTCTAAAACAATTAATAAATTGTATTTGCAAAATGTCAAAGTTTGTACTAATACATCTTTAGCCGAAGTACATACATCTGGTCATGGTAATCGTGAAGAATTAAAATTAATGATTCGATTAATTCAGCCAAAATATTTTATGCCATTTCATGGAGAATATCGTATGTTGAAAAGTCATGCTGATATTGCAATTGAATGTGGAATTCCAAAAGAAAATACTTTTGTTTTAGAAAATGGGGATGTTCTTTCTATCAAGAAAGGAAAAGTAACTAGAAAAGGTCATATTCAAGCTGGAGATATATATGTAGATGGAAATCGTATTGGTGAAGTTGGATCTACTGTCATGAGAGAAAGAAAAACTATGTCTAACGATGGTATTGTTGTAGTAATTGCTAATATCGATACTACTAAAAAACAACTATTAGGTGATGTTAATGTCACAACAAGAGGATTTGTTTTTGTTCAAGAAAATTATGAATTAATTAATAAACTAGAAAATATAGCTAGAAAAGTAATTTTAAATAATATTGTTAAATATGTATCATTTAATGAAATAAAAGCTAATTTAATTTCAGAGTTATCTAATTATATTTATAATATAAACGGTAGAAAACCTATAATTACTCCTGTTATGATTGATATTAAATCATCAAACAAATAAAAAAAGAGTTGCTCTTTTTTTTATTTTAAATAAATTGTATTATTAATAATTTTATAGCCTCGATATTTTAATTGCCTTATTAATCTAAATAAAGCTTCATCTTTTTTCTTAGCTTCAATCATTATGTCAATATCTCGATTTGTAAATTTAATTTTTTCAATAAAACTGATGAAATCATCTACTATAATATAATCATTATGTGCTTTAAACTCTTTTTTATTTTTAGGTGAAGAAAAATGCAATTTAGGTGTTGATTTAAATGTATTAAATATATTATTAATATAATTATTTA